>JAASTB010000121.1 GCA_021767625.1 Wenzhouxiangella sp. | reverse complement strand
TCAAAGAGCGGGGATTATACCGGCCCGACCGGTCCGGGGACCAATCGCATCATTCCCCGCCGCCGTTTTCCGGCCGGTAGGCCAGGAACGCGGAGGCGCCGTTGGCCTGCTGGACGAGCAGCGCAACGGTACGCCCGGGCTCGATGCCTTCGACGATCTCGTTGAAGTCGTCCATGTCGCCGACCGGCTGATTGTTGATCATCAGAATCAGCTGGCCGCGGCGAATGCCGGCTCGATAGGCGTTGTCGCTCTCGACTTCGGCGATCAGGACGCCGCCTTCGGGATCACCGTAGCGATTGCGAAGGTCGCCGGAGAGCGGCTCGACGATCAGGCCGAGGGCATTGGAGGGCTCGACGGCGCCTTCACCATCACTGCCCGACTCGACCGCATCGGCCTCGCGTTCACCCAGGGTGACGTCGATGGTCTGCCGTTCGCCCCAGCGCCAGATCGTCATTTCGGCCTCCGTGCCGGGACGCTCCATGCCCACCAGCGGCGGCAGTTCGGAATGCTGATCGATGGGCGTGCCGTTGAATGCCAGGATGACGTCACCGACCTCGATTCCGGCCGCTTCGGCCGGGCTGCCGGGCTCGACGCGGTTGATCAGCGCGCCGGTGGGACGCTCCAGCCCCAGCGCGTCGGCCTGTTCGCGGCTGACCGCCTGCAGCTGCACGCCGAGGAAGCCGCGCGCGACGCGGCCGGTGTCGAGCAGTTGCCCGATCGAGTTCTGCGCCACCTCGCTGGGAATCGAGAACGACAGGCCGATGTTGCCGCCGTGCGAGCTCAGGATCCAGGAATTGATGCCGACCACCTTGCCGTCGGTGCTGATCAGGGGGCCGCCGGAATTGCCGCGATTGATCGCCACGTCGGTCTGGATGAACGGCACATACTGCTGCTGCGCGCCCTGGCTTCGGCCCTTGGCGCTGACGATGCCGGCGGTGACCGACTGCTCGAACTGGAACGGCGAGCCGATCGCGATGACCCATTCGCCCGGCTTGAGGTTATCGGTCGATCCGAACTCCAGGGTCGGCAGGTCCTCGGCCGGGATGCGCAGCACGGCGATATCGGTCTCGGCATCCGAGCCAACCAGTTCGGCCTCGAATTCGCGCCGGTCGGAGAGGCGGACGATGATTTCATCGGCGCCGTCGATGACGTGGTGGTTGGTGATCACCAGGCCATCGGATTCGATGATGAAACCGGAGCCGCCGCCCATGCGGTCGGGCTGGCCGCGGCGACCGTAGGGTTCGTCGAAGAAGCGCCGGAAGAACTCGGGCATGTCGTCGGGCATCCGCTGCCCCTGCTCGGGCGCCTCGTCGGGCCGGGTGCCGAAGCGCGTGGTTTCGATGTTGACCACGGCTGGAATCGATTCCTCGACCAGACCGGTGAAGTCCGGCTGCGCCACTACCGGCTGGACGAGCAGCGCCAGGAGCAGAATCGCGAACGGTTTGAATGTTCTTTGCATGATGGGCAATCCTTTTGCTGTTGCTAGCTGACAGAAGATTTGGTGTCGCCTCGAGTGCATGACAAGCGTTCGAGCGCAGGGTTCAACAAGGGTCGCTCGCTGCGGGCCAGCATCCGCGCGACGGCGGCGAAAACGACCAATCCGATCGCCAGCGCAGCCGCATCCTGCCCTGGCCCGTCGCCAATGGCCAGGTGCCCGGCGACCGCGCCCGACAGGAAGCCGAGCAACGGCAGGCCGTAATGCATGGCCGCGGCGAACGCCAGTTGGCGGGGCTCGAGTCCGACACGCACCCAGTCACCTCGGGAAACCGGCAGGCTGCCGGGCAAGGTCACGCGCGTTGCCCGACGGCTGAACAGGCGCGCGAACACACCCGCGCCGCAGCCTTGCCCCCGGGCGCATCGTTCGCACTCTTCCGGCGCCGAGAACGACAGGGTCAAACGCTCCGCATCGATCGAGACGACACGTGCGAGCTGCCAGATCATGACGCAGGGTCAGCGACGGGACGGCAAGCGGCTCGTGCGACGGAGCTGACGACCGACGAACTCGACCGTCGCTGCGGGAACCTCCCCGACGACGGTAAAGAGTCTGCCGCCGCTCTGGGTAGTGTAGACGTGGACCGGGCCCATCGTCTCGACCCGGCCGGCCATCGTCTCGCCGCCGGCTCGCTCGATATAGATGGAGAAGCTCGACAGGCCGTCACTATAGAGCAGGTGATCGAACTGTGCGCCACCGGCAGCTCGCCCCTGCCCGGCATTGACCAGCCGGAACCCGCGCGGCACGCGGGGGCTGACCGGGACCGGGCCGACCGTCGATCCGGCAGAGTGGATCGACTCGTCGATCGATTCGGTGGTGAAACTCTCCCCGACCAGTTCGGGCTCGAGTTCGGCATCGGAAATGTTCGCGCCCAGCTCCAGCGACGTGAAGGACAACTGCTGGAGCTGGCGACCGTCGTGATCGATGAGCGCGTAGCGCAGCAACATGCCGGTGCGCTCCTCGAGCCACAGGCGCGAGCCATAGCGATAGGCGTCCCGCGGCTGGATGTGGATGATGCGCGCCATCATGCCGGCCACGCGCTCGCGGCCGCCCATCGTCATCCGGTATCCGGATTCCGGGCCGAGCAGGCGGTTGACCGGCAGCGAGGGCAGCAGTCGCCCCGCCAGCTGGCTCTCGAGCATCATCGGTTCGTCGCCGGGCAGGACGCAGCGAACGCTGTCGCCCTCCCTCAGCACTTCCCGGGGCACGCCGTCGACGGAGTAGATCCTTTCGCGCACGCCGTCCTCGTCGGCGCGATGGATGATTCTGAGCGTGTCGACTTCACCGTTGCGCACGTTGACCAGGGTGCCGCGATAGTCGAGCGTCTCCACCGCGCGCGACATGCGATCGAGCCAGCGCTGGACCGTTTCTTCGGCCCGTGCCGGCGAGGCCAGCGTTGCCGCTGCGATCAGTGCCGCCAGCATCCAGCGAAGTTCGGGAATGCGCATCGATTCAGGGTTCGCCCGCTCGGGCTTCGTTTTCCGGGCCGGCGCTGGCAGTTTGCTCTTCGTCTTCGTTCATGTCGGTGACGATGGGCACCCAGGACACGAAGCCGGTGCTGCCGGCCGCCTGGTGGTGGCGCATCACGTAGCCACTGATGCGCTGCCGCTGGGCGCGCCGGTCCTCGGAATAGCTGACCGGCACAGCCGACTGCGTGAACGGCTTGTCCAGTTCGGTCGGACGACTGACGAAGCCGGGTTCGTCAGCTTCCGGCGAAGCAGCGCCTTGCTGTTCGAGCATGCTGGAGTTGATGCCCACGATGGCCATCACCGCCACGCTCGCGGCGATCGCACCGCCGGCCACGGGGCGCAGGAGCCGGGCCGGGAGGCTCTTGCTCGGAGCCGGCTCGGCGTCGAGTGCAGCGGACACCCGGGCCACCAGGTCGCCCGTGGCGAGCTTTTCCTGATGCAGGCAGGCCCTGACCGCGTGCATGCGGTTCCAGCTGGCCTTCATGTCGGCGTCGCCGGCCAGCCGTCTCAGGAGGAACTTGCGTCCCTTCCGGTCCAGTTCGCCGTCCATCAGGCACGACAGGTTTTCCCGGCTCGATTCACTCATGTGTCAGCACTTCCTATTGGTTGTCCAGCAGCGGCCTCAGCCGCGCGTCGATGGCCTCTCGGGCCCTGAAGATTCTCGACCGGACCGTCCCGATCGGGCAGTCCATGGTCTTGGCGATGTCCTCGTAGCTCATGCCGTCGAGTTCCCGCAGGGTAATGGCGACCCGCAGGTCCTCGGGCAGGTCCGCGATCGCCTGGTGGATCGTCTCTTCGATTTCGGCCCGCAGCACGTCGTGCTCGGGCGAGTCCTGCTCCTTGAGACGCGAATCCACCTGGAATTGTTCCGCATCCGTGGCATCGACGTCGGATTGCGGCGGCCGCCGGCTCTGGGCGACGAGGTGGTTTTTGGCCGTGTTGATGGCAATCCGGTACAGCCACGTGTAGAACGCGCTGTCTCCGCGGAAACGGCCGATTGCTCTATAGGCCTTGATGAATGCTTCCTGGGCCACGTCCATGGCTTCGGCATGGTCGGTGACATAGCGGGAGATCAGGCTGACGATCTTGTGCTGGTACTTGCCGACCAGCAGGTCGAAAGCCGACTTGTCACCGCTCTGTACACGCTCTACCAGTTCTTGATCGACTTCCCGCTCGCCCATCGGGGCATTTCCTGTCCTTGCATAGGCGACCGGGCTCACGCTGGAACTAGACCATGGCCCGGCCGGATAGTTTCATGAATCGTCGGAGAATATCATGGCGCGGGTCTGAACTGCCCGGCGCAGGATGCGATAATACCCGGTTTGACAAGTGGATAAACCCTCAGGAGAAAGCGGTCATGAGCGATCACAAGCAACTTCTCGAACGCCTCGGACTCAAGGATGTCAATCCGGGCGCCTGTTTCGGCCCCGGCCAATATGCCCCGGTGCGCGAAGACAACCTCGTCGAGTCGATGAACCCCACCGACGGCAGCGTCATCGCCCGGGTGAGCGGCGCTTCCGTGGAGGACTACGAGAAGGTCATCAAGACCGCCCAGGAAGCCGCTCTGGCCTGGCGCCAGGTCCCGGCCCCGGAGCGTGGTAACGCCGTGCGGCTGGTCAACGACGCCCTGCGCGACTACAAGGACGCTCTGGGCTCCCTGGTCTCGCTGGAAATGGGCAAGATCAAGCCCGAGGGCGACGGCGAGGTCCAGGAGATGATCGACATCGGCGACTTCGCGCTGGGCCAGTCGCGCATGCTCTACGGCAACACCATGCACTCCGAGCGGCCCGGACACCGCCTGTACGAGCAGTGGCACCCGCTGGGCGTGGTCGGCGTGATCACGGCCTTCAACTTCCCCGTGGCCGTCTACGCCTGGAACGCCTTCATTTCGGCCATCTGCGGCAACGCCACCATCTGGAAGCCGAGCCCGAAGGGCGTGCTGTGCTGCTCGGCGGTGCAGAACATCATCAACGAGGCCCTGGCCGACACCGACTACCCGCCGGTATTCACCTCTTTCATGGAACCGACCAACGACCTGGCTCAGCGCTTCATCGACGACGAGCGCGTCAACCTGCTCTCCTTCACCGGCTCGAGCAAGGTCGGCCGCATGGTCGGCGAGCGTGTCGCCGCTCGGATGGGCAAGAGCCTGCTCGAGCTCGGCGGCAACAACGCCATCATCATGGACGAATCGGCTGACATCAAACTGGCCATTCCCGCCGTGGTCTTCGGCGCCGTCGGCACCGCCGGCCAGCGCTGCACGACAACGCGCCGCCTGTTCGTCCACGAGTCGATCTACGACCAGACCGTCGAGGCCCTGGTCAATGCCTACGGCCAGGTGCGCATCGGCGATCCGCTCGACGAGAACACCCTGATGGGCCCGCTGACCGGTGAACAGGCCGTAGACAGCTTCCTCGACGCGGTCAAGCGCGCGAAGGAAGCCGGCGGCAAGGTGCTGACCGGCGGCAATCGCGTCAACCGCGAAGGCTTCTTCGTCGAGCCGACCATCATCGAGGCGGAGAATCACTGGGACATCGTCCAGGAAGAGACCTTCGCCCCCATCCTCTACGTGATGAAGTTCAGCGACATCGAGGACGCCGTGGCAATGCAGAACGACGTCCGCCAGGGGCTGAGCTCGTCGATCTTCACCACCGACCTGCGCAACGCCGAGTACTACCTGTCGCACCAGGGCTCGGACTGCGGCATCTCCAACGTCAACATCGGCACCTCCGGTGCGGAGATCGGCGGCGCCTTCGGCGGCGAGAAGGAAACCGGTGGCGGTCGCGAGTCCGGTTCGGACGCCTGGAAGGCCTACATGCGCCGGCAGACCAACACCATCAACTGGTCGAAGGAAATGCCGCTGGCCCAGGGCATCAAGTTCGAGCTGTGAGCCCAGTCAGGTTTCAGGTTGAAGGTTTCAGGTTTCAGGAAAGGGGCCAGTTGCTTCCCTCCTGGAGCCTGGACCTGAAACCTGAAACCTGAAACCTGGAACCTCCGATGTACCAATGGCTCCGCAACGGCCTGTTCCTCCTTCCCCCGGAGACGGCCCACGACGTCGCGCTGAACGCACTGTCGGCCGGCAGGCTGATCGGCCTGCCGCGCCTGATGGGCGGGAGGCCCGAGTCAAAGCCGGTCGAATTGATGGGGCTGAGCTTTCCCAACCCGGTCGGCCTGGCCGCCGGGCTGGACAAGAACGGGGACCACATCGACGCGCTGGGCGATCTCGGCTTCGGTTTCATCGAGGTCGGCACGGTCACCCCGAAGCCGCAGCCGGGCAACCCGAAGCCGAGAATGTTCCGGCTGACCGAGCACCAGGCCCTGATCAATCGCCTCGGCTTCAACAACAAGGGCGTCGACCACCTGGTCGACCGCCTCAAGCGACGACGATTCGACGGCATCGTCGGCGCGAACATCGGAAAGCAGAAGGAGACTCCCGTCGAGCGAGCCGCCGACGACTATCGGCACTGCCTCGAGAAGGTCTTCCCGCACTGCGACTACATCACGGTCAACATCTCCTCCCCCAACACGGCCAACCTGCGGGAACTGCAGGACACCGGTCGCCTGCGGGAATTGCTGGATGAACTGACCCGAACCCGCGATCGCCTCGCCGGCGAACACGGCGGCCACCGGCCGCTGCTGGTGAAGATTGCGCCGGACTGGGACGAACAGGCGCTGACGGCTTCTCTCAAGGTGGTCGGACACTCGGGCATCGACGGGCTGATCGCCACCAACACCACGCTGGGCCGAAGCACGGTCAACGGGCACGCGCACGCCAACGAGGTCGGCGGCCTCAGCGGTGCGCCGCTCAAGCCGCAAGCCGACCAGGTTCTTCGTCACGCACGTCGCGCGCTCGGACCGGATTTCCCCATCATCGGCCTGGGCGGCATCACCCGCGGATCG
>JAASTB010000120.1 GCA_021767625.1 Wenzhouxiangella sp. | reverse complement strand
ATGGCGTGCTCAGGCAGTTTACCGAGGTGATCAGCAGCGTGATCCGGGAATCCGACACGCTTTGCCGTTGGGGTGGCGATGAGTTTCTGGTGCTCATGTCCGGATGCAATGCCCGTCAGGCCGCCGAAGTGGCCGAGAAAATCCGCCGCTTCGTCGAGGAGCGCAGTTTCAGTTTCAACGGCGACGACGTCCGGCTCAGCATCAGCGTGGGCGTGACCGAGGTCGCCATGGACGACGGCATGGAATCGGCGGTCTCACGCGCCGACCAGGCGCTCTACCAGGCCAAGGAATCGGGGCGAAATCGCGTGGCGAGTCTCTAGGGGTGGAAGTGTGCGGGGATTTCAGCTGCTGAGCGAAATCCGATTGATCGCTTGGGCGGCGTAGCGATTGAACGTGGTCCACATCGCTCTGCATTTCGCCGTGCCGCTGTTGGTCGCTCTGGCCTTCTACCGCGAGCGCTGGAAGACGGCTGGCCTGATCATGATCGCCACCTTGCTGATCGACGCCGACCATCTGCTGGCTGACCCGATCTACGATCCCGAACGCTGCTCCATCGGCTTCCATCCGCTGCACACCGTGCCCGCTATTGCCGTCTACGTGGCGCTTTTCGCGCTGCCGCTGATTCGGCGGCGCACCGGCAACGAGCAGGGTCTGCCTCCGACCGCCCGTGCGATCCACCTGGTCGGACTGGGCCTGCTGATGCACATGTTGCTCGATTGGCTGGATTGCCTTGTGTGATCGGGCCGGCGCGATGCTGCCAGTGGGCGAGCGAGTCTGATTGATTTCAATCAACGGGCTGCAAAGCAACCGGTGCAGAATCCCTGGGTGAGATTGTCGGCAGCGAGTTTGCCCGCATGGACTATGCTGCAAGAGCCGACGCCATTCGTCAGCCCTGCTCGCGCTCACCTCAGGGTCAGTGCGGCCCCGGTAACGATCAGCATCACGTACACCACCTGCCTGAACCGCCGCTCATCCAGTCGATGGTGCAGAAACTCCCCCAGGAAGTATCCCGCTGCCAGCACCGGCAGGTAAGTCGCTACCCGCGGCAATGCAGGAATCAAGGTGCCGTCGATCAAAAAGGCGATGGTCAGCCCGAGGTTGAGGCTGAACCAGACCGTGACCAGGGTGGCTCTCAAGCTGCCCTTGTCGAGGTGTTTTCCTGCCATGGCGTAGACCAGCAGCGGCCCACCCGAGGCGAACAGTCCGTGGGTGATGCCCGCAGCGAAGGTCAGGATGCGGCTCAGCCAGGGTGGATGGCGGTGGCTGGGGACGTGCTTGATCAGTCGCCACAGTTCCCGTGACGCGAACCAGATGATCAGGGCGCCGAGCAGCATTTTCAGCAGGCTCTCCCCGAGCCATGGGCGCAGAAAGTAGCCGGCCATGGTGCCCGCGGCCATCAAGGGCAGGACAAGTTTCAGCAGAAACGCACGGTCGATGTGATGGCGGTTCTTCCAGGCGATGGTGCCGGTCAAGAAGATGTTGAGCGGCACCAGTACCGGCAGCATGCCGGCGATCGGGAGCAACAGGGCGCCCAGGGACAGGGCGATGACGATCGAGCCGAAGCCGGTGATGGCTTCGATGGTCGACGAGATCAGGATGCACACGCCCAGCCAGATCCACGGCAGCATCAGCGCAGGTCTCTTTCGAATTTCCGGTGGATCAGCTTCAGGTACAGGCTCGGAGCGATTCGCCACAACAGGCTGCCGATTCTCGACAGGCGGTCGGGATAGAGCCAGGGCCTGCGTTCCTCGGCGGCGCGCAGGATGCGCTCGGCCATCCAGTCGGCGTCCTTCCGTTTGCCGATGTGGCTCTGGGCGTGGCGGGCCGGTTGGCCGTCGTGGCCCAGCGCGTTGGCCTCGATGTTGGTCTTGAGGAAGCTGGGGTAGGCCATCAGAACGTCGACGCCGTCGTCTCGCAGTTCCATGCGCAGCACTTCGAAGAATTGCGTCAACGCCGATTTGGCCGCGCCGTAGGCCGCACGGCCGGGCAGGGGCATCCAGCCGGCCATTGAGCCGATGTTGACGATCTGGCCCTTCGACTCGCGCAGCAGGGGCAGGGCGGCCAGGGTGAGTTCGACCGGCGCCTGCCAGTCGACGGCCATCACCTTTCGGAAGACGGCCGGGTCGGTGCGATGCGCGGGCGAGCGGTGGGTGATGCCGGCGTTGTTGACCAGGATGTCGAGGCGACCGAAGCGTTCCCGGGTGGATTCGAGCAAATCGGTGATCGCTGGCTGATCGGTGACGTCCAGGCTTCGGGTCAGGACGCGATCAGGATCATCCAGTTCGCATTCGAATTGTTCGAGCCTGGCCTCGTCGAGATCGGCGAGAACCAGGCTGAAGCCGGCCTTGAACCAGCGCATTGCCATTGCGCGGCCCAGGCCCGCCGCCGCGCCAGTGATCAGGACGACCTTCATCCCTTCGGTCGGCCCATGAAGTGTTCTGCGAAGTAGTCGAAGGTCTCGGCCGAGGTCTTCTTCGGGGTGTAGCCGAATTCTTCCTTGAGCTTGCGGTTGGACAGCACCGGCCGGTAGCGCAGGAAGTCGATCTGTTCCGGGCCGGTGGGTTTACCCAGCCATTTGGCCACGCGCAGACCCAGCTTGACCAGGCCGACCGGCAGGGTGAGCGTGGGCTTTCCCATTCGGCGGGCGATCTCGCGCATGTCCAGCGCGCCGTCGCCGGCCAGGTTGTAGACGCCTTCGACGTCTTCGCGGATGCCTTTTTCGAGGATGTCGAGCACGTCCTCGTCCCAGATGAAGACGAACGGCGAGTCGTGGCCCTTGAGCACCAGGATGCGCCTGGCGGTGAACAGGGCGGTGATCTGGTTGCGCGTCTCAGCGCCCAGCACGGTGCCGGGACGCAGGACGAGTTGCTTCAACTCCGGATGCAGCTTTCGGTAGCGCGCCAGCATCTCCTCGATGCGGCGCTTGTGGTCGGAATAGGCAAAGGTCTCGTTGCCGCGCAGCGGATCGTCCTCGTCGATCCAGTCGGGGTTGTCGGCGTGGTAGCCGTAGGCCGCGCCCGAGCTGGTGACCGTGAGGTGCTGCACGCCTGTTTCCAGACAGGCCTGCAGGACATTGCGCGTGCCGCCGACATCGACGTCGAAATCGCGCTGGCGGTTCTTCGAGGCCTGCAGTACGGAGGCCAGGTGGACGACATGCGTGATGTCGCGACTGCGCATCAATTCCGCGAGATTTCTGGACCGGATATCAAGCACTTGCAGCGGAAAGCTCAAGTTGTCGCGCTCGCGGATGTCGGTGCCGAAGACTTCGAAGTCGTGCGCCAGGCGGTTACCGAGCTGGTGGCCGATGTAGCCGGCCGCGCCGGTGATGAGGATGCGCTTGCTCATGCCACCTCCTCGGCGGGCTGCTTCGGTGGGTCAATCGGCTCCGGAGGCGGGCGCCGTGCCCATATCTGCGCCAGGGTGATGCCGGCAATCAGGTGCCACACGCCCCAGAAGCCGGCGATGAGCAGCATGCCGCCGGCCTCGGGGAAGAAAGTAAACAGGATGACCAGCCCCAGGCCGGAGTTCTGGATGCCGACTTCCATGGTTACCGCGCGCCGATCGGCCGCCGGTACCTTCAGGAGGCTGGCCATGCCGAAGCCAAGACAGAAGGCGAGCAGGTTGTGGCCGACCACCAGCCACACGAAGGTATGAAATTTCGCCAGGAAAGTGCTGAAATTCATGGCAAAAGCGATGCCGGCGAAGGCCAGCAGCACCAGCAGGGAGAAGATCCGAAGCGGCGCTTCGCTCTTCTCGGCCAGCCGGGGCCAGTGCCGTCCGGTGAGCATTCCGAGCACGAGCGGAATGCCGAGCACCAGGACGACCAGCATCAGGATGTTGCCGGGGTCGAGGCTGATCTCGGTGAGATAAGCGCGGGTGTAGGGGTTGAGCCAGCCGTAGAAGGCGAAATTCAGCGGCGTGAGCAGGATGGCTGCCAGGCTTGAGACGGCCGTCATCGACACCGAAACGGCAACCGAGCCGCGGGCCATGAAGGTCATGATGTTCGAGAAATTGCCGCCGGGGCAGGCGGCGATCAGGATCATTCCCAGCGCGATTTCGGGGTCGAGTTTCAGGAGCCAGGTGACCAGGCAGGTGGCCGCCGGCAGCAGCAGAAACTGCGCCACCAACCCGGCCGCGGGCGCCACCGGCGTGCGAATGATGCGCGTGAAGTCGGTCGGGCGCAGGCTCAGCGCCACGCCGAACATCATCAGCGCCAAGATGGCGTTGAGCAGGATCAGGCTGTCGGGATCGAAGCGCACCGGATGGTCTTCCCCTTCTTCTTATCCTTTCGGCTCTTCATGCATTTTCTTGAAGTGCATCAGTCCGGGTGCCCACATGTGCTTGACCGGATCGACGTCGACGTGGATGACGGAACAGCCACCGTACCCCAGCGCGCGTTCAAGCGCGGGCTTGAGATCCCTGGCGTCCGAGACCCGTTCACCGTGGGCCCCCATCGCTTCGGCCACCCGGTCGAAGGCGATCTCGCCGAGGTCGGCCTTGATCGTTTCCTCCGGGCCAAGCGACTTGAACATGAGGGTTTTCAATGGCCTGAGCGAGAACTGCTGATTCATCTTGACCATGCCCCACTGCTTGTCGCAAAGCACCAGGTAGACGACTTTCAGCTTGTTGCGCACGGCGGTCTCGATTTCCTGCGGGTGGAAGCCGAAGGCGCCGTCGCCGATGATGCAGCACACCGGCTTTTCCGGCAGCGCAACGGCAGCGCCGATGGCCTGCGCCACGCCGGCGCCGAGCATGCCGAACTTGAAGGTCGACAGCACGCGGTTGGGCACCCGGGCGCGGTGGTAGAACATCGCCCAGATGGCGGTGTTGCCGCCGTCGGCCACGATGGGCGAGTCGGCGTCGAAAACCTCGTTGCAGATCGAGGCCACATGCGCCGGGTGCATCGGCACCGAGTCGTCCTCGAGGGCCTTGTTCCAGTCTTCCCGGTCCTTTCCGAGCTGTTTTCCGTAGTCGGAGACCCGATTGCGCCGTGCATCGAGATTGGTCGACTTGCGATCGGCCAGGGCGCGCGCCAGGGCCTCGAGGAACTTTCCGACATCGGCCTGGATGGCCAGGTCGGCCGGTTTGTTGAGCCCGATCATGGCGGCGTCGAGGTCGACCTGGATGACGGTCTGCTCGGATGCCTTGCGCCAGTAGGGGGGCTTGCCCCACCAGTCCGTCTCGCCGACTCGCGAGCCCAGTATCAGCACCGTGTCGGCGTCGTTGCGCACCTTGTGGTTGAGTTTGACGTGCGGCATGGGCATGGCCAGGGGCGAGTCTTCGCCGATCACGCCGCGGGCGGCCCAGCTGGTCGTGACCGGGGCCTGGAGTTGCTCGGCCACGCGTTCGAGGGCGTCGAAGGCCTGAGCATGGATGACACCGCTGCCGGCGTGGATCATGGGCGCTTCGGCCCGCGTGAGCAGTTCGGCGGCCTGTTCGACCTGGTCCGGTGTGGGGGCGACCGATTCGATGCTGCGGTACTGCTTCGGCTCCCACAGGCTGGGCAAGGCCTTGAATTTTCCGTTCATGATCGTTTCGGGCACGTCGACGTGAACCACGCCCGGCCGTCCGTCCCAGCTGGCGCGAAAAGCCTTTCGCATGATCTCGGGGACGCGGTCCCAGGAGGATACGGCCTCGGAGAATTTTCCGATCCGGCCGATCACGCCGGCCTGGTTGAAGCACTGGTAGGCGCCGCCGCGGTCGGGATACATGATCTCGGGCCGGCGCGCGCTGGTGATGGCGAGCACGCGGTTACCCTCGGCCTGTTCGACCACCAGCCCCGGCAGCAGGTTGGCCACGCCGGGGCCGTTGGAGGCCATGCACACGCCCAGGCGCCCGGTCAGGCGCGCGTAGGCGCCCGCCATGTGCGCCGCGCTGGTCTCGTGGCGCGGCGTGACGATCTCGATGCCGAGTCTGTGCAGCGCCGAATAGAAGCCGAAGTAGGTGCCGTCGATGATGCCGAAGACCTTCTCGACGCCTTCGGCCTGGAGCATGCGGGCGAGCAGTTCGCCGCCGGGGTAGTCCGCCATGTGAGCCTCTTGTTCGCGTTTTCCGGTTCGATCGTCCGAGTGGTGACTGTACACGCGCGCTCGGGTGAAGTCATTCCGCGGCCTTGCTGAAATCCGGTTTTCTTCATCGGAACAGTGGCTTGAAGCGATTCTTAAGGGCGATTTCGGAACGTTTCCGGATGCTTTGGCAGGGCTTCAGGACGGGGCGGGCCGCGGCGCGAATGATGGGTCGCACATTCACCACGTCCGATACGGAATCGCGCCATGGACCTGTTCAAGCTATCCCACGCCAACCCGGTCGCCACCGTCGTCGTGTTCCTGATCGTCGGCATCATGGGCGCGGCTGCCCTGGTCAAGCTGCCGGTGCAGCTCACGCCCAACCTCGAGCGGCCGCAGATCTCGATCATCAACTTCTGGCGTTCGGCCGCGCCGGCCGAAATGGAGGCCGAACTGGTCGAGCCGCAGGAAGATGTGCTCCAGGCCATTCCGGGCCTGGAGTCGATTCACTCGTCCGTGCGCGCGGGCATGAGCATCACCATCCTGTCCTTCCAGGTGGGTGCGGACATGCAGATGAAGCTCATGGACGTGATCAATGCCATGAACCAGGCGCCGCCAAGGCCGCGCGATGCCGAGGAGCCGATGATCAGCCTCGGCGGGCTCGAGCAGCCGCTGGCCACCCTTCTGATCCGCAAGACCGCCGCCGGCGCGAACGGCGATTTCACCGCCGACCAGGAGCTGATCCGGCAGACGGTGGAGCCGGCGCTGCGCTCGATTCCGGGCGTGACCGATGTCGGGCTCAACAGCTTCCGCGAGCCGCAGCTCGAAATCGTGTTCGATCCCTACCGGATGGCGGCGCTGGGCCTGCAGCTCGACAGCCTGCTGGCGCGCATCCGGAGCGTCGGCGATGTCTCGGGCGGCTT
>JAASTB010000119.1 GCA_021767625.1 Wenzhouxiangella sp. | reverse complement strand
TCGTGCCCGTCCCGGGGAGCCATATAGGATGAAGGCCTCGACTTGATGTCGGGGCCTTTTTCGTTTCTACGGCCCTGAGGGCTCTCACCGCCTTCGGGGTTGATGCGCACCTTCCCTGGCGCGCACCCTGCGGGCGCTGCGCGTCCAAATCCGTTCCCGACGGATTTGTCGTGCCCGTCCCGGGGAGCCATATAGGATGAAGGCCTCGACTTGATGTCGGGGCCTTTTTCGTTTCTACGGCCCTGAGGGCTCTCACCGCCTTCGGGATCGATGCGCACCTCCACGGACACGCACGCTGAACGGCCGAACGGGCTAACCGCCCTGGCCTCTCCAGTGGGCGGCCTTCGCCCGGTGGAGCTTGGCATAGCCTTCCAGTAGCCTTTGGTGGCGCTCGAACCCCTCCAGGCTGAGCCCCGGGCTGTGCAGCCCGTCGAAACGGGCCTCACCCGAGACCAGCGCGCGGGCACGGTCCATCATCTCGACCCCGTGCACGAGCTCGAGGCCCGCACGATAGCGCGACAGGTCGCGGTCGTCATCCAGCTCAAGATTCAGTAGTGCCTCGATGGCTCGGTAGAGCCCGGCGCGCTCCGGCGTGAGCTGGCCGAGCTGCAGGCACCATTCCACCCACTCGGACGCCGCGTCGTGATCGCCAATGGCCAGCGCCAGCATCGCCTTGAGTTCGCCGATACGCAGGCCGGCCCACACGGAGCCCATGTCAGGCGCGATACCGATAAATTCGGCCACACCCTGGAAGTCGCTGTAGCCGCCGGTCTCGAGCTGCTCAAGTAGATCCCGCCAGGCGCTTTCATCGAGCGCGTGCAAGGAAAGAATCGTCTCGCGCAGCCGCGCCCCCTCGTTGTTGTTGTTCCAGACCAGCTCGTCGACGGGATAGATCTCCGACATGCCCGGCACGAGGATACGACAGGCATAAACGCCCAGGTGCTCGTAATCCATGATGTAGACGTCGTGCCCCAGCTCGTGGACGGTCTGGCAGAGATATTCGAACTCGCGCCCCGTGGACGCGTCGTGGTCCCAGTCCACGAACTCGAAATCCGGCACGTCACCGAAAAAGTCATAGGACACCAGGCCGCTGGAGTCGATGAAGTGCGTCTCCAGGTTGTGGTGATCGGCGACCGCCTCG
Organism: Wenzhouxiangella sp.; assembly: GCA_021767625.1. Lineage (GTDB taxonomy): Bacteria > Pseudomonadota > Gammaproteobacteria > Xanthomonadales > Wenzhouxiangellaceae > Wenzhouxiangella. The sequence continues at coordinate 6,055 of JAASTB010000119.1, read as the reverse complement.
TTGTCGAAGGTGGGCGGCTGGAAGACATCCAGTTGGTCGAGCCCCCGTCCCTGTAACAGTTCGGTGAGCGACCGCTCCAGGGCCACTTCGAAGGCGGGATGCGCCCCGAACGAGGCGAACACACCGCCGTCGGCGGGGTTGACGAGGGTTACGTTCATCACCGGATAGCGGCCACCCAGAGACGCATCGCACACCCGGAGCCGGAAACCATGGCCGGTGAGTTCCTCGATCGCCGCGCGCACGCGCGGGAATCGATCGATGACAGCCGCCGGGACCTCGGGCAGGCAGATCCCCTCGGCGATGATCCGGTTCTTCACGTAGCGCTCGAAGACCTCGGACAATCCCTGCACGCGCGCTTCGTTGGCGGTGTTACCCGCCGACATCCCGTTGCTCACGTACAGGTTGCCGATCAGGCTCACGGGAAACCACAGGGTCGCGCCATCCCGTTGGCGCGTGTAGGGCAGCGCGCAGATGCCGCGTTCGAAATGCCCCGAATTGGTATCGAAGAGATGAAACGCGCGCATCTCGCCTTCCGGGTCGTAATGTCCCCAGAGGGTTTCATCCAGCAAGCCTGGAAGGATCGCATCACCTTCCACTGGAAACCAGCGCTCGTTCGGATAATGGACGAAGTCGTCGCGGGCGAAATCCTCGCCCAGGTAAAAATCCGCAAAGAAATAATTGCAGCTGAGACGCTCGAAATACTCGCCCAGCGCACTGGCCAGGCAGGCCTTGGCCGAGGCCCCCTTGCCATTGGTGAACATCAGCCCGCAATCCCGGTCTCGAATATGCACGGAGTAGACGTTGGCCACGGGATTGAGCCAGGAGGCCTCCTCGACATGGATTCCCAGGGCCTCGAGCTTTGCGGTCATCCGCTGGATGCTGCTCTCGAGATCGAGGTCCTTGCCCTTGATGAAGGTGTGCTCGGTCATGTTTTGCCGGTCTCAATGAAAGACGGCACAGAATACTGTGCCGTCAAAGGAAAGTGGAGCACTCGATGTGTCGCCCGCGATCAGCTGATCTGGAGCGATTTCAGGTAGGCCCGAAAATCCTCGGCGAGCTCGGGATGCGAGAGCGCGTATTCGATATTGGCCTCGAGATAACCCAGCTTGCTGCCGCAGTCGTAACGCTCGCCGCTGAACTGGTAGGCCATCACCTTTTCGTGATCCAGCAGACCCACGATGGCATCGGTCAGCTGGATCTCGTTGCCGGCGCCCCGCCCGACCTGGGCGATCTCGCGAAAAATCGCAGGCGTCAGGATGTAACGCCCGACAACCGAGATATTGGATGGGGCATCCTCGGGGCGGGGTTTTTCCACCATGCCGGCGACTTCCCAGAGGCGCTCCCCCTGCTCTTTCGGCTTGATGACACCGTACTTGTAGGTTTCGTCCCGCGGGACCTCCTCGACCCCGAGCACCGACGCACCGGTATCGTTGTACACCTCGATCATCTGCTGGAGCGCGTTGGGCCCTTCGCTCTTGATCAGGTCGTCGGCCAGTATCACGGCAAAGGGCTCCTCGCCGATCACGGGCTCCGCACAACCTACGGCGTGCCCGAGCCCCAGGGCCTCGGACTGGCGGATGTACACGCAGGTCACGTGATCGGGCACGATATTACGCACCATTTCGAGCATCTGGGTCTTTCCCCGCTGCTCCAGTTCAGCCTCCAGCTCGTAGGCCTTGTCGAAATGATCCGGAATGGAGCGCTTGTTGCGCCCGGTAATAAAGATGAGGTGTTCAATGCCCGCTGCCACGGCCTCCTCGGCCGCATACTGGATCAGGGGCTTGTCGACCACGGAGAGCATTTCCTTCGGATTGGCCTTGGTGGCCGGCAGGAAGCGTGTGCCCATACCGGCCACGGGAAATACGGCTTTTCGTATCCGCTTTGTCATTGCATGGAATCCTCTACCGAAAAGGGGCGGCACGAAGCCGCCCCCGGATACATCATTCTCTCCGCGGAGAGCCTATTTCACATCATCGATAACGATGTTATCGAGATTCTGTTGCACCGTCTTTTCACCGATGCCCTGCACAGCCGTAAGGTCGTAGGGCGAACTGAACGGACCGTGCTCTTCTCGATGCGCGACAATGGCTTGCGCCTTGACCGAACCGATACCTGTGAGTTCGGTCGCCAGTGTTTCGGCATTCGCGCTATTGATATCGACCTGCCCCGCAAACGCAAACAGCGGCACGAGGAACAGCGACAGTACAAACGACTTGATCAGTTTCTTCATAAAAGCCTCCATTCATCCATGTTTCCTTGGAGATTAATCGGCACCCCTAATCGGTGCCCCCTTCCATGCCACTCATCCGTGACACGTCTACATGCCCGCGCTCCGGCGGGCTTTTTCATCCTAACAGCGCGACCCGTCAGGTCAAGCTGGCGAGATCGGCATTGATTTGATCCAGTACCGCCTGGGGATCGTCGGCACGTGTGATGGGCCGGCCTATGACCAGGTGGCTGGACCCCGCCCCGATCGCATCGACGGGCGTCATCACCCGTTTTTGATCCCCGACTTCGGCGCTGGCGGGGCGGATACCCGGCGTGACCAGCAGAAACTCTTTGCCGTAACGCTCGCGCATCCAGGCCGATTCCTGCGCTGAACAGACGACCCCGTCCAGCCCGGCATCCCGCGCCAGTCCCGCCAGCATCAGTGCCTGGTCACCCGGCGTCCGATCGATACCGAGACCGTTGAGGTCCGACTGGTCCATGGACGTCAGCACCGTTACCGCGATCAAATAGGGACGCTGAGACACCTGTTCGATGGCCTCCCGCGCAGCCGACATCATGGCCAGACCGCCGGAAGCATGCACGTTCATCATCCAGACACCGAGGTCTGCCGCCACGCGACACACCGAGGCAACGGTATTGGGTATATCGTGAAACTTGAGATCGAGAAAGATCTCGAAGCCTCGATCGCGCAACGCCTCGATGAGTGCGGGCCCTGCCGCAACGTACAGTTCAAAGCCCACTTTCAGGCGACACGAGGCGGGATCGAGCCGCTCGACGAACGCCAGCGCTTCAGCAGCGGTCGGGAAATCGAGGGCGACTATGACTCGGGATGACATCGTATTCTTCTCTCGTTTTGATTACGTTTGTTCGCTGGAATCCGCTTTTGTTTGTTTCGCCTCATCCAGTGGATGAGTGGCCAGAGGAAGCGCAGGGCTGGTCGTGCCCCAGGCATCACAGGCCGGACACTGCCACTGCATCGACGTGGACTCGAAACCGCAGCGTTCACACTGATACGCGCGTCCATCACGCATCGATGACAGCGCCTTGCCGACCTGATCGATGGCGCTGAGCGCGGCCTCAGCACCGCCGATAATCTTTACCAGTTCGAGATAATGCCCAAGGATGGCGATGGATGCATCCCCACGGGCGATCACGGTATCGAGCAGGGCGAGCGCTTCGCGATACTCGCGCTGTTCAACCAGGGACTCGACCAGCGCGAGCAATAACGACTCCGTCCCGTGCTCCCGGTAAGCATCCCTCAACCAGGCGGTCCACTCACTTAGATCCCGCTGCCGCTCGCCCGTATCGTGCAGCCGCTGGAAGACAAAAGAGGCATACCCGGGATTTTCCGTCAGTGCTCGTCGATAGTGTGCGATGGCCTCGTCCCCGTTTCCGTGCCGGCTGGCCAGGTCACCCAGGAGCGTCAGTGCGCGCACGCTCTCATGATCGCTCTTCAGGCCCTGCTGCGCCATCTTACGGGCCTCGTTCAGGTCGCCACGCTTGATGGCCAAATCCGCGAGCTCGCAATAATAATGCGCGATCAACCCGCCCTGAAGCTCGCCCGACGCCTGCTGCAACGCCGTGGCCGTCTCGATGGCGCGGCTCCACTCGCGCTCCTGCTCGTACAGTCGCAGCAAATGACGATGCACCTCGACTCTCAGAGGAGGGTGATCGACCAGATCGGCAAAGATCGATTCCGCCCGGTCGAGCAGACCGGCACTCAGATAGTCCTTTCCCAACTCGAGCAAGGCGGACACACGCTGCTTGTGCTCCAGGCTGGGACGTGCGATCAGGTTCTGATGGACACGGATTGCCCGCTCCACCTCGCCTCGGCGCCGAAACAGGCTGCCCAGGATCAGATGGGTTTCGACGGTATCGCGATCGACCTCGACAAGCCCGATGAACACCTCGAGTGCCTTGTCGGGCTGTTCATTGAGGAGAAAGTTGAGACCTTCGACGTATTGATCGTTCAGTACGGGGGGACAGGAATCGTGCCTGCGTCGGCGATGCGTCGCGGCGTACCACCCGGATGCGGCTGCCAGGGGAAGCAGCAGCAACCAGATGTACTCAAACATCAGTGTGAGTCCTTGATCGGAATCTTTCTCAGGTTGGCGACTTCCTCTTCGCTCAAAGCCAGTTGCTTGCGCAGTTTGCGGATCTCACTGCGATGCTGAAGCGAGAGCCCGAGACTCACGAAGACGCCCAGAAGCGCACCCACCAGCAGGCTCACGAAAATGAGTACCGAGACCGGGACGGTGGCCTGATAGAAATACACGTCCACCTCGACGGAGACCGTATTCAGGACGGTGAACACCATGACGAGGAGAATGACGAGTACGAGAAGAATAAATGTTGCGAGTCGCTTCATTCCCGGAGACTAGATCCTGTTCGTGATCGGGACAGCACACAAACAAAAGGCGTGAAATATCACGCCTTCTGGATTTCCTTACCGATCGATTCATTCACCCGTTCGCGGAGTTCCTTGCCCGGTTTGAAATGAGGCACGTACTTGCCCGGCAGCGCGACGGAGTCGCCCGTCTTGGGGTTACGGCCCATCCGGGGCGGTCGGAAGTGGAGCGAAAAACTGCCAAATCCGCGAATCTCGATACGCTCGCCCCCAGCCAAGGCATGACTCATTTGCTCCAGCAGGGTCTTGACGGACAATTCCACATCCTTGTAAGCGAGGTGACTTTGCTTACGCGCAATGATGTCAATCAGATCCGACTTGGTCATTATGCAAATGCCTCGGGCTCGCGACTCTGTTGTATCGAACGGAAAACCAATCGAGAAAACGGGGCCAGGATCGACCTGGCCCCGTCATGGGCACGAGATTACTCGTTCTCGCCGTCGCCCATCTTTTCCTTCAGCAGATCACCCAGCGAGGTGGTAGCAGTGCTGCCGCCGGCGCTGTAATCCTGCATCACTTCGGCTTCCTCGGCCATGTCCTTCGCCTTGATGGACAGGCTGATCGCGCGGGTCTTGCGGTCGACACCGATGAACTTGGCTTCGACTTCGTCACCCACGTTCAGGACGCTACGGGCATCCTCGACGCGATCACGGGAAAGCTCGGAGGCGCGCAGCACGCCTTCAATGCCGTCGCCCAGATCGATCATGGCGCCCTTGGCATCGACTTCGCTCACGGTACCGGTGACGATGCTGCCCTTGGCATGCTCGGCCACCCAGTTGGAGAAGGGATCCTTCTCGAGCTGCTTGATACCCAGGGAAATACGCTCACGCTCCGGATCGACCGACAGCACGACCGCTTCGATTTCCTCGCCCTTCTTGAAGTTGCGGATGGCTTCTTCGCCCGGGATGCTCCAGGAAATGTCGGACAGGTGGATCAGGCCGTCGATGCCACCGTCGAGACCGACGAAGATACCGAAATCGGTGATCGACTTGATGACACCGGAGACCTTGTCGTTCTTGTTGTGGGTCGCGGCGAACTCTTCCCACGGGTTGGTGCGAACCTGCTTCATGCCCAGGGAGATACGACGACGCTCTTCGTCGATGTCCAGGATCATGACTTCGACTTCGTCACCGACCTGAACGATCTTGGCCGGGTTGACGTTCTTGTTGGTCCAGTCCATTTCGGAGACATGAACCAGACCCTCGACACCCTCTTCGATTTCCACGAAGCAGCCGTAATCGGTGATGTTGGTCACCTTGCCGAACAGGCGGGTGCCTTCCGGATAACGGCGGGTGATATCGACCCACGGGTCTTCGCCCAGCTGCTTGAGGCCCAGGGAGACGCGGTTGCGCTCGCGGTCGAACTTGAGGACCTTGACTTCGATTTCGTCACCGATGTTGACCACTTCGGACGGATGCT
>JAASTB010000118.1 GCA_021767625.1 Wenzhouxiangella sp. | reverse complement strand
GCGATGAGCAAGGTCTACACCTTCGGCCCGACCTTCCGCGCCGAGAACTCCAACACGGCCCGCCACCTGGCCGAGTTCTGGATGGTCGAGCCCGAGATCGCCTTCGCCGACCTGAACGACCTGGCCCGCCTGGCCGAGGATTTCCTGAAATTCGTGTTCACCCGCGTGCTGGATCGGTGCTCGGAGGACATGGAATTCTTCGCCGAGCGCATCAACCCGGACGCCATCGAGCGCCTGAGAAAGCTCATCGAAACCGATTTCGTGCGGATGGACTACCGCGAAGCGGTCAACATCCTGGCCGACAGCGGCGAGAAGTTCGAGTACCCGGCGAAGTGGGGCCTGGACCTGCAGACAGAGCACGAGCGCTACCTCACCGAAAAGCACTGCAAGGCCCCGGTGGTGGTCATGAACTACCCCGATGAGATCAAGGCCTTCTACATGCGCCTGAACGACGACGGCAAGACCGCCGCCGCGCTGGACGTGCTGGCACCGGGCATCGGCGAGATCATCGGCGGCTCGCAGCGCGAGGAACGCCTCGATGTACTCAAGCGGCGCATGGCCGAGCACGGCCTGGATGCCGAGACCTACAGCTGGTACGTGGATCTGCGCCGCTACGGCACGGTGCCGCACGCCGGCTTCGGCCTGGGCTTCGAGCGCCTGCTCAACTACATCACCGGCCTGACCAACATCCGCGACGTGATCCCCTACCCTCGTACCCCCGGTCACGCACCCTTCTAGAAAAGCGCGCGACCGACGTAGTACCAAAGCGGAACCGTCACCGCCGATAGCAGGACGCCCCAGGCCACCAGGGCGGATGCCAGGGGCGGAGCCAACCTGGCAGAAGACAGGAGGGCGGCAGCGGTAATCATTGGCGGCATGGCCGACTCCAGCAATGCGACCCGGGCGATGTCCGGCCGGGTCCCTAGCAGCAGGATCAACCCCAGCGCCACGGCCGGAAGGATCAGCAGCTTGCTGGCCAGGCCGATGAACAGCGGCCGGCGGTACTCGTGTACCAGGCGCAGGTGCAGGCTCATGCCGATGGCCAGCGTCACCAGCGGCAACAGCATGTCGGCGAAGTTGTGCGCCAGGTCCATCAACCAACCCGGGAACCAGGCGTTGCCGAGCAGCAGCGCGCCCACCAGGGCGATGAACGGCGGGAAGGTGACGATCCGCCGCGCCATGTCGCCCACGGCCGGACGCTGGCCGGTACCGAACCAGGCCAGCACGAACAGCGCGTGGGTACAGACGATCAGGAAGGAACCAAACTGGTCGTAGACCACCGCGTAGCGCACCTGCTCCCCGCCCAGCAGCGCCTCGACCAGCGGAAAGCCGAGAAACGAAGTGTTGCCCAGGGGCAGCAGCAGGAGCAGGACCGCGACCGCCTCGCGCCGAAGCTCCAGCCAGCGCGCGAGCAGCAGCACCAGGCCCACGCTCACCGCCAGCAGGGCCCAGGGCACGATGACCAGCGGCAGCAGCGCGGTGCTGGCCTCCAGCGTGGGAACGTGGATGAAGATCAGCGCGGGCAGGCACAGCATGATGACCACCCGATTGAGCACCTCCGGCGCGCTGGCCGGAAAAACCCGCGCCAGCAGGCGACCGACGACGATCAGCGAGATGATGACGAAATAGGCCGACATGGCCGCAGATCATACGGTAGATTGACCGCCTCTCGGCAATCCTTTCTCACAATCAGGGGACCCGCATGACCATGCAACTCTACGGCACTTACACATCTCCCTATGTCCGCCACTGCCGCATCGCCCTGGCCGAGACGGGACAGGATTTCGAGCTGATCGAGACCGACTACGAACAGAGCGCCCGCATGGCGCCGGCGAAACGGGTACCGTTCCTGAAGGCCGGCGAACTCGTACTCAACGACTCCCTGTCCATCCTGAAACTCGTCCGCGAGTCGGCAGGCCGGGCATTCCTGCCCGATGTAGAGGACTGCGACCTGTTCGCGCTGACCAACACGGCCCTCGATACGGCCATCAACCTGTTCCTGCTCGAGAAAGACGGACTCGGGCCCGCCGAGAGCGGCTACCTGGCCCGGCAAGCTGAGCGGGTACACGACATTCTCAAGGCGCTGGACGGGCGAGCGGGTGCACTGCCCGCGAGAACCGACGGCTTTACCGACGGCGAGCTGCGACTGGGGTGCTTCCTGGACTGGGCCCTCTTCCGCGAGCGTATCGACCTGGCCGGGCACATTGAACTGGCCGCCTTTCTCGAGCGAATCAAGGCGTATCCTCACTTCGCCAACACGCCGCCCACGGTGGGTTGAAAGGCTTTCGACAGGTATTACCGGATCAGCGATGCTGAATTGATCCCTCCACAAGACCATTTTCGGGAGGGACATCATGAAACTCGCATCCATCGGCATTACCTGCCTTTCACTGGCCGCTTTCCCGGCCTTCGCGGACGAACACGAGGAAGCCGAAGACTGGGTCCAGCGCGTGTACCTGGAATACGTCAAGGGCGACATGCACGACGAATATCGTGAGGTCGTCGGCGACTGGAACGAATGCATCACCGAAGCCGACGACAGCATGGAGTGGTGGGTCTTCCGCGCGGAGACCGGCAACATGAATCGCTACGCCTTCGTGCTGGGCAACCAGCGATGGTCCGAATTCGATTCCGAAACGCCGGAACTCGACGCCTGCTACGAGCAGTACAAGGACCGCTACCACGCGGCCGTCGACAAGGTCTACGCCTCTTTCGACATCTACATGGACGAGCACAGCTACCACGTGGATGATGACAAGGACCGCAAGATCGCCTGGGTAACCACCTTCGAGCTCGAGGACTCGAGGGCTTTCCTGGATAACGTCAAAAAGTACGCCGAAGCTGCCCGCGAGAACGAGTGGCACGAGCCCTTCTACTTCTACTCGTCGGTGGGCGGCGAGCACCACAGCGGCATCTACGTCGTGTCACCGGCGGCCAGCTTCAGCGAGTTCGACGGCGACAACGGATTCTGGAAAATGCTCGAAGAACACTTCGGCGAAGAGGAACTCAAGAAGATGCGCGAGATCGACCGCGAAGCGATCGCCGACTACTACGCCGACATCTGGGTCAGGGTCGACGAACTCAGCCATGACGAAGGCTGAAGGTTCAGCGCCGACCGGATTCCGGGGATTTACCCGTCAACTCATCCATGCCGCCCGGACTTCGTCCGCGGCGGCTTGCCGCATTCGCGTCAGCCCGAAAGACCCTGCGCGGGCAACCAGCGACGTCCGGCAGCGACCAGCATAAGAAGGGTCATCGCCACCAACCCCCAAGACCCGATCGCCGGGACGCTCGCCGGCTGTGGAGCACCCCTGGCGGTTTCGCTGAGAACGCGACCGAATGTCACGACCACGCCGCCGGCGGGCATCTCCACTTCTCGGATCAGGTTGCCGTCGTCACGATCGAACATGAGAATCGAGGCGGGCGGCGATTGATCGTCGCAAGGGAGCAGCGGCGGGCAGATGATGACCTCCCGGGGCTCGGCCATGACGATGAGACCATTGTGGGTCGTGAGTACCGAAGGAAAACGAATATCGGCCAGGCCGAAGTCCATCGTCGCCCCGCCAGAATCGAAATCCAGTTTCCCGGCCGCCACGCCGGAGATGAACCGAATCCGAGAATCCGACTCGGGCAGTTCTACCCGGGGCCAGAAGACGCCGGCGTCGGCCAGGCCCAGCAACTCGCCCGTTCGAAAATTCAATTTGCTGACTCTCCCGTTGAGCATATGGGCGCCATACAGTGTGTCACCGTCGTCCGACAGAAGCGGCATTCGGTAGCGCCCCAGTTCAACGTCGAGGAAAGCCCGTTCGTCCATGTCCCATATTCTCGAGCTGTCGTCCCCGGAAACCATCAGGAACCGGCTATTGCGGACGGGCTGGATCGTATGGAAGGCACCGCCAGTAGGATGGCGCCAGGATCCCGCGCCGGAGAGATCGATCTCGATCAGTTCCTGGGCATATCGATCGGTAGCGTACAAGCGTCCCGTTTCGGCATCGACGTGAACACCGAGCACGAGTCCCGGCAATTGGGTCTCGAAAACGACCTGGCGGGTCTGCAAATCCAGCCCCAAGACCCGCGTTTCGGTGTCGTCCTCCGACAGGATCGTCACGTAGACGGTGCCGAGCTCGTCGACGACATCGACGTTGCGCACCCGACCCTCGAAGTGCAGTTCTTCAGCTACCAAGCCTACTGAAAGATCGACGATCAGCAGGCTGTGCTCGATCTGCTCCGAATCGGTGGCGTTCGAGTACGGCAGGAACGCAACAAGCGACTCGGCACGGGCGGGCTGAGCGAACAATACAAGAAGAACCGAGAGGATGACTCCCCGACCAAAGGCGCCATGAGTCATGAACCATTCCCTACACCATGCCTGCAATCGAGGCTACCACAGAGCGGCGGCATCCGCGAAAAGTACGAGGACAGGCCCCGGCGGCCGGCCCAACCGCCGGGGTCGTCACCTCAGGGTGATTCGAAGCGATCTTCGAATAGACGTTGCGAGACGGCCATCCGCAGCAGCGTGATCTTCTGGATGCCGCCGAGTTCTCCGGGATGAAACGACTGCCCGGCGAGCAGCAATCCGGCGCCTCCCGACAACACAGTCGCCGGTTCGTCGCTGGAACCGGCGAAGTCCAGCGTGAAGCTCGATCCGTCCGTGAAGAACGCCGCGTCGGCCTGACCGTCGGCCGTCAGCGCCAGGGCCGCGAAATCCGACGGCGAACCGGACCGGCCCGCCAGCACCAGGTTCGAGTCCATTAACGCAACGGCAAGGGCCTGATCCTGGCCCGCGCTGAGGTCGACGACGACCTGTCCAGCGCTGCCGAAGCCCGTCTCCGGCGAACCGTCGGTGTCGAACATGACGGCCGCGAAGTCCTCGTCGGAAGGAGAAGATCCACCGTTGCGCGCCATGCCGACTGCAACGATCCGCTCCCCCTTGCCCTGCCAGTCGTCGACCACGACCAGGTCGCGCATGAAATCATATTGCCCGAGAAAATCGTGGCTGGCCACGCCGGCGGTTCCGAAGCTCGTCTCCAGGCTGCCGTCGCCGTTGAAGCGAATCACCACATAGTCCCCGCTGCTGCTTCCACCCAGCACGATGTCTCCGCCGGCCAGCAGATCGATGGCAGCGGTTTCGTCGAAAGTATCCACCGATACCCGGGCCACGCCGCCACTGCCGAAGCTCGGATCGAGGGCGCCGTCTGAAGAAAGGCGCACAAGGGCAAAGTCGCGCGTGCCGCTGCTGCCGGGGAAATATCCTTCTCCGCCGAGCAGGATTCGACCGTCGGCCTGCACCTCAAGGTCGTGCAGGGTATCCGCGCTGCCGTCGAGATCGACCACCGACCAGCCGCTGCTGCCGAAGCTGGTATCCAGTGTTCCGTCGGCCAGAAAACGGGCCACCGCGAAGTCGTCGGTGCCGCCCGCGCCGCGCACGACGCCCGCCACCAGCAGACGCCCGTCGGCGAGTCGGGCCACGGCGCGGGCTTCGTTCTTGTCGTTGCCGAAATCGGCCGTCACGCTACCCTCCTGGCCAAACGCCGTGTCCGGCGAACCGTCCACATCGAATGCGCTGAGCAGGAACTCGCGCGAACTCAAGGTGGCCCCCGTGTAGCCGACCGTGAGCACCCCTCCGTCGTCGCGGAACACGGCATCGGTCGTCCAGGCAGTCACCGGCCCGGTCAGGCCGTCCTGGCGGAGCCCGCCGAGGCCGAAATCAGGATCCAGTGCGCCGCTCGCCGTCAACCGGGCCAGCCCCAGATCTGTCTGCGCGGCCAGCTGTTCGGCGCCGACGCTGCCGCCGACGAGCACCTGCCCCTGGTGCTCGGTAATGGCGAGACTGAGATCCGCCAGACCGTTGAAATCGATCTCCACCAGGCCCGAATCGCCAAAAGCGCCGTCGAGCACGCCCCCGGGAGTGAATCCGGCCACGATGAAGTCAGAGCGCACCTCGTCGAGCACCGCCGCGTATATCCGGCCGCCGTGCACGAGCAGGCCACGAACCAGCTCGGTTGGAGAGCCCGGGATGTGCACCATGGCCCGACCGTCGGTGGAGAACTCCTCGTCGAGCGCGCCCGCAGCCGTCAGCCGCGCCAGCGCCAGCGCATAGTCGTCCGTGTCGTCGACGAAGCCGCCGAGCAGGATTTCCCCGCCCGACAACAGGAGCGCATCGTTCGTTTCGGCCGGCCCCTCGGGAAACGTGACTGTCGCCAGGCCGTCCGTGCCGAAACCCGTATCGACATCCAGGTCGGCCTCGTAACGGACAACTGCCATCAACGCGCCGCCCGGATTGCGCGCGAGGCCGGCACATATGATCCGGTCGTCGGGCTGGATCAGTACCCGGTTGCAGATATCGGCGGTGCCCGCGAACAGCTTGTCGGCGCGCCAGACGAGAAGCGATCCCTGGACATCGAAGACTGCCACCGCGAAAGCGGTTCCCGTATTCGGGTCGAACGCGCGACCACCGACCACCAGGCTGCCATCCGCCGCAAGGGCCACGGACAGGGCCTCGTCACCGCTGCCGAACCAGTCCAGCACGATCTCTCCGCCATCGCCGAAGCTTGCGTCCGGGCTACCGTCGGGAAGCAGGCGGGCGATGCGCCAGTCCTGTTCGAGCAGGGCGCCGACATCGCCGCCCACGACGACGATGCGACCGTCCGGCTGGATCACCAGGTCGCGAACGGCGAAATCCAGGACGACCCGGCCACCCGTGCCGAAATTGCCGTCCAGCATGCCGCTTGCGAGATGCCGGCTCACTCCCCGGCCGCTCAGGCCACTGTAAGCACTGACGACCCGATCCTGCGCGTCGACATCCATGGCGACGACGCCTTCACCGGTCGGCCCGAAGGCAACCCGCGTCACTCGCCCGTCCTCGCCGAAGGCCGGGTCCGGCTCCAGCCCCGCAACCGCCGGGCCGGCCGCCACAGACAGCGACACAAACAACATCCATCGGATCATGCAAATCTCCCTTTCTCGCTCAAAGGCCATGAATCGCCGCCACCTCCGGCAACGACATTCCCCACATGAAGCGAGAACGGGATGCGCATTCGATCACGGAATGCAAAAAAAGACCCCGGTGCCCAGGGGCAACCGGGGTCAAGTTGCTGACGGATCTCGCTGGATCAGGCGAGATCGAAGCGGTCCGCGTTCATCACCTTGTTCCAGGCGGCGATGAAGTCGCGGACAAACTTTTCCTTACCGTCTTCGCTGGC
>JAASTB010000117.1 GCA_021767625.1 Wenzhouxiangella sp. | reverse complement strand
CTGGCGCTCAACGACGCCGAACTGGCCGAGCACTGCACGAGCGTGCTGATCATCACGGAGGGCTACACAACATACGGCGGACTTTCCGGGCGCGACATGGAGGCGATCGCAATCGGGCTCGAGGAAATCTTCAACGAGGACTATCTGCGTTACCGGACCCGGTCGACCGCCTACCTGGGCGAACACCTCGACCGCCTGGGCATTCCCGTGATCAAACCGATCGGCGGGCACGCCGTCTACGTCGACGCCGGCAAGCTCTATGATCATCTGCCCGTCGACCAGTACCCCGGACAGTCGCTGGTCTGCGAGCTCTACAAGATGGCGGGTATCCGCTCGGTGGAGATCGGTTCGGTAATGTTCGGCAAGTACGACGATGCCGGCAAGCTGGTGCCGGCGCCGCGCGAACTCGTGCGCCTGGCCATCCCGCGCCGCGTGTACACCCAGAGCCACGTCGATTACATCATCGAGGCCTTCGAGCGGGTGCGGGACCAGCGGCATTCCGCGCCCGGCTACCGGATAACCTGGGAGCCGAAGTTCCTGCGGCACTTCACCAGCGATTTCGAGCCGGTCTAGAATGACACCGATGCCCACCGATCCCGCCAGCTACCCGGAAATGCTCGCCGAACTGCGAGCCGCGTTCGATCGCGGACTCACTCGCTCCCTGGATTGGCGCCGCGAGCAACTTGCCGCCATTTCGCGCATGCTCGAGGAAAACGAGGATCGCGTCGGCGAGGCGCTGGCCGAGGACCTGGGCAAGCCGGCCCAGGAAGTCCTGCTCGGCGAGACGGCGCTGATCTTCAGCGAGGTCGAGCATGCGCGCAAGCGTCTCAAGCGCTGGGCGAGGCCGCGCCGGGTCCGTACGCCCATGGTGGGCAAGCCGGGTCGAAGCTGGGTGCAGCCCGAGCCCTTTGGCGTGGTGCTGATCATCGGCGCCTGGAACTACCCGATCCAACTTCTGCTCAGTCCGTTGATCCCGGCGCTTGCGGCCGGCAACTGCGCCGTGCTCAAGCCCTCCGAGGTGGCACCGGCGACATCGAAGCTCATGGCCGAGCTGGTGCCGCGCTACCTCGACGAACGCGCCGTGCGCGTGGTCGAAGGGGCGGTCGAGGAGACCACGGAGCTGCTCAAGCTGCATTTCGATCACATCTTCTACACCGGCAGTTCCGCGGTCGGCAGGATCATCATGCGTGCGGCTGCAGAGCACCTTACGCCGGTGACGCTGGAGCTCGGCGGAAAGAGCCCGTGCGTGATCGACGCCGGCGCCGACATCGAATCGGCCGCGCGCCGTGTGATCTGGGGCAAGTGCCTCAATGCCGGGCAGACCTGCATTGCGCCTGACTACGTGCTGGTCACGCCGGGAGACCGCGACCGGCTGATCGGCGCCATCGAGCACGAGTTGTTCGCAATGTACGGCAGCGACCGCCTGGGCAGTCAGGACTACTGCAAGATCATCAATCGCCGGCACTTCGATCGCCTCAGGCCCCTGATCGACAGCGGTCGGGTCGTGATCGGCGGTCGCGTGGACGAGGAACGCTGTCGCATCGAGCCGACCGTCCTCACCGAGGTCGCGGCCGACGCGCCGGTGATGCGCGAGGAAATTTTCGGTCCGATCCTGCCCGTCCTGGAGGTTGCCGACCTCGACGAGGCCATTGCCTTCATCCGCGAACGCGACAAGCCGCTTTCGGCCTATCTGTTCACCCGCTCCGGAGAGTCCGAACGGCGATTTGCCGAGTCGGTTTCAACGGGCAATCTGTGCATAAACGACACCCTGATGTTCATGTCGGTGCCCGACCTGCCGTTCGGCGGCGTCGGCAACAGCGGAATGGGCCAATATCACGGGCGGGCCGGCTTCGATCGGCTCTCGCACCTGAAGTCGGTGATGAAGCGTGGTCTCTTCCCCGAGATCCCGATACGCTTCCCCCCCTACAGCAAGCTCAAGATGCGCTTGCTCAAGTGGGTGAGCTGAGGCGGCAGCGCAGAGGGGCGGAATGGAGGAGCAAGGACAGGGTGGAGCGGCCGGTCCGGTCGGGCGAGGGCGATCCGCCGGGTTCCCGCCGCTGCCGGGCTGGCTCTGGTGGCCGGTCAATGCCCTGCAACTGGTCCTGACCGTCAGCTTGTCGGCGGCGGGAATCAGCCTGGCGTTGCTGGTGCGGCTGCTCACCGGAAGCGACCGTATCCCACTGCGCATGGCGGCCTGGATGTGGTCTCCCGTTCTGCTGCGCGGGGCGGGTGCGCGCCTGGAGGTGTCGGGGCTCGAGAACGTGGATTTCTCCCGGCCGCACATGCTGGTCGCCAACCACCAGTCGATGATCGAAATCTGCGCGCTGTTCAAGGTCGTGCCCGTGCCGCTTCGATTCATGCTGAAGGATTCCCTCGGACGGATCCCGTTTCTGGGCGCCTACACCCGCGCAATGGGCATGATCCTGCTGCGCCGCGGGAATCCCTCGGAGGTCGGCCGGCAGCTGGAGCGTGCCGCAGATCTGTTGCGCGACGGACACACCCTCGCGGCCTTTCCAGAGGGTACGCGCAGCCGCGACGGAAAGGTCGGGCCTTTCAAGGGCGGGGCCTTTCGCGCCGCGATCGCCGCGGGTGTGCCGATCGTTCCGGTCGCCATCGAAGGCAGCGGCAGGGTCATGCCGCCGGGCGGCTTCGCCATACGCCCCGGTCGGATCCGGCTGGCATTCGGCGACCCCATCTCCACCGATGATCTGAACATCGGGGATCGCCAGCACTTGGCACGGCGGGCCCGCTCGGCCGTCGACGAGATGAAACGACGGCTAGACTGACTGTCCGGCCGACCGCACAAGGCGAGGCCAAAGCCCGTTATCATTCCGGCTGGCTTTTCGTTCGCGAATCGATTCCACATGACCACCGATGCACTCGGCCAGCTGGATCTCGACCACCTGTTCCATCCCTCGACCGACCTGAAAGCGCACGGCAGCACCGGCCCGCTCGTCTGGCAGCGCGGGGAGGGCGTCTATGTCTACGACACCGAGGGTCGCCCGTACCTCGAGGGCATGGCCGGCCTGTGGTGCACGGCGCTCGGCTACGGCGAGCCCGAGCTCGTCGAGGCGGCGCGCAAGCAGATGGAGACTTTCTGCTACGGCCCGCTGTTCGCCGGCAAGGCCAACGAGCCGAGCATTCGGCTGGCTGCCAAGCTCGCCGAATGGGTGCCGATCGAAGGCGCGCGGTTCCTGTTCGGGTGTTCGGGCTCCGATGCCAACGACGCCCAGGTCAAGCTGATCCGCTACTACTTCAACGCCATCGGAAAACCCCACAAGAAGAAGATCCTGTCCCGCGGAAATGCCTACCACGGGGTCACCCTGGCCTCGGCGGCGTTGACGGGCCTACCGGCCTTCCACAAGCATTTCGGCTTGCCCGGCGACGATGTGATTCACCTGACTTCGCCCTACCACTACCGGCACGCCCAACCCGGCGAGAGCGAGGAGGCCTTTTCCGAGCGCCTGGCCGAGGAACTGCGAGGCGTCATCGCCAGCGAGGGCGCCGACAACATCGCGGCGATGATCGCCGAGCCGCTGATGGGCGCCGGCGGCGTGATACCGCCGCCGAAGGGGTACTTCGACAAGATCCAGCCGATCCTGCGCGAGAACGGCATTCTGCTGATCGACGACGAGGTGGTGTGCGGTTTCGGCCGCACCGGAAACGATTTCGGCTGCCAGACCTGGGACATCCAGCCGGCGACCATGACCATGGCCAAGGCGCTCTCTTCAGCCTACCAGCCGATTTCGGCGGTCGCCGTGCCGCCCTTCATGTACGACGCCATAGCGGAGGCCTCGGGCGAGGTGGGGCTGTTCGCGCATGGCCTCACGTATGCCGGCCATCCGGTGGCCGCCGCGGTGGCGCTGCGCAACCTGGAATTAATGGAAGAACGCGGCGTGATGGCGCACGCCGCGAGGATGGGCGAACGCCTGCAAGCGGGTCTCGAGCGGATACGCGAGCATCCCCTGGTCGGCAATGTCCGCGGGGAGAGCCTGATCGCCGGTGTGGAGTTCGTCGCGAACCCCGAAACCCACGAACGCTTTCCGGCGGAGAAGAAGATCGCCTTCAAGGCGGCGGCCGCCTGCCTTGAGGAGGGATTGATCGTCCGGGCGCTGCCGGGCGACACCATCGCCGTGTGCCCGCCGCTGATCATCAGCGAGGCGCAGGTGGATGAATTGCTGGAGAAGCTTTCGCGGGGTCTGGCCCGGCTGGAGCAGGCGATTCGGTGAACAAACATCAAAGGCCGGGGCCGCAGCCCCGGCCTGCGCAGGTTTCGATCCTCGCGCTGGCTATTCTTCGATCGCCTGCTCGCCCATCTGGGACTGCAGGTAGTTCTTTTCACCGATGCGGTCGACCAGTTCGAGCTGGGTTTCGAGGAAATCGGCATGACCTTCCTCGTCGCGAATCAGGTCCTCGAACAGGTCGCGTGTGGCGTAGTCGCCGGCCGTTTCGCATTCCTTGACGGCCGCCTTGTACAACTCCAGCGCTTCGTATTCGAGCTTGAGATCGTTCTGCAGGCACTCGACCGGGTTCTCGCCGATCAGCAAGTGATCGAGATCCTGGAGGTTGGGCAGGCCGCTGAGAAACAGGATCCGCTTGATGATTCGATCGGCGTGTTTCATTTCGTCGATCGATTCTTCGTACTCCATCTCGGCCAGCTTGTTCAGCCCCCAGTCCTCGTACATTCGGGAGTGCAGGAAATACTGGTTGATGGCGGTCAGTTCCGCCTTCAGGGCCTGATTGAGAATCTCGATAATCTTCTTGTCGCCTTTCATTTTCTGCCTCACCGGTTGGACTTTACATAGGATAACGTCCGGCGCCGGTGCTGGCCAGATCAGGCGGTGTTGAGCAGGGGAATATCGTTGGAGGGGTCGAGTACGGGAAGACTCGGGCGCGTCGGCCGCGCCAGCGAAGCCTCGATGACCGCCTCGGCGTGGTCGCGGCAGCGTCCGCAGGTGCCCGAGCAACCGGTCAGGGCCTGGATCTCGTTGAGGGTGTGATAGCCCTCCGAGACCAGGTTCCGGATGGTGCGCTCGGTGACCGCATTGCAGACGCAAACGTACATGAGTCAATGATTTCATGAATGCGAATCATTGTCAATATCAACCTGTGGCGCATCCCGGCTCAGCCGCGGTTGCGCTGATCGGGCAATGGGCCGATACTGCAGGGCAGAAACCGCGCGGGGGGTTGAATGACTCAGCGCTTCTATCTTGAAAGTTCCGGCAAGGACTCGAACCTGCCGCGTCATATTCACCTGGATGAGTTTCCCGCGACCGTCGGTCGCCATCCCGAATGCGCCGTCCAGCTGTCGGTCGAGCGCCTGTCGCGGATGCATGCCCGCTTCGAGCTCGACGGCGACGTGCTCCTAATCCGTGATCTGGGGTCGACCAACGGCACTTTCGTGAATCACGCGCGGGTAGCCGCGCCGACGCGACTGCAGGTCGGCGACGTGCTCCACCTGGCCGATCACGAGTTCCGCCTGATGGCCGATGCCGGCGCCGGGGAAGCGGGAGGCTCCGGGACGGGAGAGGAAACGGTGGTCGGGATGGCCGCTCTGCCTCGTGATTTCCCCCTGCATATGCCCGCCTTTTTCGAACTGCTGGAGAACCGGCAGGTCACCGGCTACGGCCAGCCCATCGTCACCGCCGGCGGAGAACTGCACGCCCTGGAGTTGCTGGGGCGAAGCGAGAATCCCGACCTCGACGAGGGGCCGGGCCAGCTGTTCGCGCTGGCGGCCGCCCTCGATACCGAAGTGCGACTGAGCCGGATGTTGCGCCGGCGAGCGTTCGCGCAGGCCAGCGAGGCCGAACTGAGCCTGCCGTTGTTCTTCAACAATCATCCGACGGAGTGCGAGGACATGGTCGCGCTGCTCGACGAGCTGCACGAGTTGAGGTCGCAGCACCCGGACCTCAATCTCGTCTTCGAAGTGCACGAAACGGCCGTGACCGACCTGGGTGCGATGGCGGAGGTCAAGGAAGAGCTCGCCAGGATGGATATCGCGCTGGCCTATGACGATTTCGGGGCCGGGCAGGCCCGGTTGCTGGAACTGGCGGAAGTGCCGCCCGACTACCTCAAGTTCGACATGGGCCTGATCCGCGACATGAGCACGAGCGACTCACCCCGGTATCGACTGCTGGCGGAACTCAACCGAATGATCGCCGGCATGGGCATCAAGACCCTGATCGAGGGCGTCGAAGACCGCACCACCGCCGATCTCTGCCGCGAGATCGGCATCGACTACATGCAGGGTTTTCTGTTCGGCCGGCCGCGCCCACTGGCCGACTACCACCACAGCGAGAACGAGAGCGCGCCGTAGCTCTGGCCTTCCTTCTGCCCGACGAACTCCCGGGTGCGCCAGACGTGCGTGTAGGCGAAGCGGAAGGGCCCTCTCGTGTAGACGACCCCGCCGAAGACTTCACCGACGTGGCGCTTGCGGCTGACGCCTTCCACGCCGCCGAAGGTATTGCCCTCGATGAACATGTCCCTGAACACGCGACGTCCCTCGACGCCCCCGTAGAGGTACCAGGCCGGACCCCGGCTGGGCATGAAGTACCCCGCTCCGGAAATCGCCGGCGTGATGCGGGGTGGGCCGTAGCCGCGAGGCAGGTTGTGCCCGATGCGGAAGAAACCACCGGCCGAAAGATGCGTGTGCGCGTTGCCGATCATCGACCCCGCCGTCCAGGTCGCGTCAAAGCCCGGGGCGTCGTCCTCGCCCAGCTCGATGAATCGCCGAAACCGGTCATAGCCGAGCTGCAGGGTCGGCTCGTTGCGAATCTGAGTGTCCCAGCCGACCGGTTCGGGCGAGCCGATGGCCGAGTGGACGGCTTTCTGGATCTCTTCGCCGAAGGCCAGCGGGCCCACGATGCCCAGGCCGACATGGACACGGTCGGCGCCGCGCTCGCTGGCGGTGCCCGTCGCGAACTGGACATTCAACCAGGCCGCGTAGGGACGATCATCGGGCGGGAATTCCGGTTGCTCGATGCTTCGGGGGGTGTAGAGGTTGTGGCTGATCGAAAGCCGGTAGGGCAGTACGTCGGCCTCGTCGATTCCCGGGAAGCGACGCGCGACATCGGCCAGCCAGGCGGGCGGTGTGCGCACCTGTCCCACACGCGAGAGCCGAATGCCGTTGGTGTAGTAGCGATCCTCGTTCGCGAAAATGTCGTTTTCGTACTCGACAATCCAGATCGCATGTTGGTCGAGGTTGTCATT
>JAASTB010000116.1 GCA_021767625.1 Wenzhouxiangella sp. | reverse complement strand
CAATTCCGGCTCGATGCCGGCCGTGTCGAGGATGTCTGTCATGCGCAGGATGAACTCGGGGTGGTCGAACTGCTGGGCGGAAACGTTGATCGCCAGTCGTCCGGGCAGTGCCAGACCGGCCGCACGCCATTCCCGGATCTGCTGGCAGGCATGGCGAGTGACCCATTCGCCCACCCGGGTCATCATGCCCCGCCTTTCGGCCACGGGAATGAATTCGGCCGGCGAGATCCATCCGCGCGTGGGGTGCTGCCAGCGCAGCAGGGTTTCGGCGCCATTGATGCGGCCGCTCGACAGGTCGAACTGGGGCTGGAAGGCCAGGTGCAGGTCGCCGTTGCCGAGTGCGAGATCGAGGTCGCGCGCGAGGTTCAGGCGTTCCTCGACCTGCCGCCCCATATCCGCGTTGTAGAAGCTGTACTGGTTGCGCCGGGACTTGGCCCGCGTCATGGCGATGTCGGCGTGGCGCAGCAGCTCCTCGGCATCCTGGCCGTCTTCGGGGAAACAGGCCACGCCGATGCTGGCCGAAATCGAGAGCCGCCCGGTGGCCGTCTCGACCGGCATGCAGACGGTCTCGAGGACCTGGCGGGCCAGTGCCGCCGGATCGCTCGCCGGGGCCGCGAGGAAGAACTCGTCGCCGCTGAAGCGCGCCAGCACGTCGTTCTGGCCGGCCAGCTCCTTCAGGCGCGCGGCCGTCAGCTTGAGCAGGTGGTCACCGGTGGCATGCCCCAGCGACTCGTTGATCTCCCGGAACTTGTCCAGGTCCAGGTGCAGGGCGACGACCTGTTCGCCGTGGCGAAGCGACGAGCGCAGGAGCTGGTCGAGCAGGTCCAGGCAAAGCGTGTGGTTGGGCAGCTCGGTCAAGGCATCGTGCAGCGCCAGGCGCTGGATCTGGCGGCTGGCGTCGACCAGGTCGGATACGTTGACGTAGGCGATCACCACGCCGACACCGTCGCGCATCACCGGCGAGGCGCTGACCGAAAGCCAGACCGTACGACCGTCGGGGCGGCGGACTTCCATCAACTGGTCGCGGATCTCCACGCCCTCGGTGAGGGCGCGCACGCTGGCAAAACGCTCCGGCGGCATGGGCTGGCCGTCTTCGTCGAAGATTTCCCAGCCCTTGTCGTAGCGACGGCTCAAGTGTTCTTCGCGCGTGACCCCCAGCAACTCCTCCGAGGCCGGGTTGCAGTCGATGATCTGCCCTTCGGTGTCGGTGATCGTGATGCCGATCGGCACGACGTCGTAGATGGCCTGCAAGCGGGTCCGGACGGCCTCCGCTTCGTTCGACTCGATCTGGTTGCTCTGGCCCAAACGCGTTCCCCAGGTTCCCTCGCCTGGCAATCCCCTGGCCCCTTCAGCCGCCTCCTTTCCGGACTCTAGCCGATTACGCGGAGGACTGCCAGCGGTGGCTTCGCCGCCGCGTTCTTTCGTTAAAAAGAGCGCCCGCCGAAGCGGGCGCCCTTCCTTCCATCCCGTGGAGGAGACTGGATGGAATCCTTACGGCATGATCACGCTGTCGATCACGTGAATGACGCCGTTCGAGGTCTCGATGTCGGTCTGGATCACGCGGGCGTTGTCGATCATGACCGTGTCGCCGTCGACCTTGATTTCGACCGTCGAGCCCTGCACGGTTTCGGCCTCGGACAGGTTGACCACGTCAGCGGCCATCACCTTGCCGGCGACCACGTGATACGTGAGCACGTTGGTCAGCGCTTCCTTGTCGGCCAGCAGGGCGTTGAGGTCGGCCTCGGGAATCTTCGCGAAGGCTTCGTCGGTCGGAGCGAAGACGGTGAACGGGCCTTCGCCCGACAGGGTCTCGACCAGGCCGGCTTCCTGCACGGCGGTCACCAGGGTGTCGAACTGGCCGGCGGCGACGGCGGTCTCGACGATGTTCTTTTCTTCGGCCATGCCCTTGTCCTTGCCGTGGTGGTCGGCCAGCGCAGCCGTGGCCAGGAACAGGGAGGCGCCCATCAGGGCCGTTATCTTGGCAATCTTCATGTCTGATCTCCGGTTGGTTTGAGTCACTCGCCTCGTTCGGCGATGGGCGAATCATGCGCCAGGGGCATCAACGCGGAATCAAATAAAAATGAAGGAGTTGTGTCGCTTGTGTGAGTAAAGGATCAACGCCCGGCGTCGATCCTTGCCAGCAGTTGCCTGGTGTCGGTCACGGCCGGGTGGGAAGCGTCTTCGTGGAGCTGCCGGTAGGTATCGAGCGCCTTGCGGGCGTACTCGGCCGCCTGTTCGAAGTCGCGGCTCTGGAAGTGCAGTTCGGCGAGTGTCCGGAGGTTGTCGGCCACGTGGTGATGGCGTTCGCCGAGCTCGTCGCGGTTCATCGACAGGGCCCGCTGCAGGAAGCCGAGCGCGCGCTCGTGGTCTCCCAGCACCATGTGCGTGGCGCCGAGGTTGCCGAGAACGAGCGCGATGTCGTGGTGTGATTCGCCGTAACTGCTGCGATAGATGTCGAGCGCGTTCTCCAGCAGGTTCAGCGCTTCGGCGTGCTGGCCGTCGGCGCGCGCCACGCTGGCCATGGCGTTGTAGAGCACGGCCACGGAAGGGTGGTTGTCGCCCATCACGCCCTGGCGGATTGCCAGGGCCTGCTCGTAGTAGTCCCTGGCCTGGTCGAAGCGTTCGAGGTTGGCGTTGGCCCAACCCATCTGGTAGAGCACGCTGGCCACGGCCGGATGCTCCGGCCCGAAGGCATTGCGGCGGATGGCGAGCGCTTCGCGGAAGGCCGGCATGGCTTCTTCGGCCTGTCCGGTCTGGACCAGCAGCGAGGCGAGATTGGTCAGCGAGAAACTGGTGGTGGGATGGTCCTCGCCCAGCACGCGCCGGCGCAGGACGATGGCCCGGTCGTAGTAGTCCCGGGCCAGCTGGTTGCGGTCGATGGTGGCGTAGAGCAGTGCGAGGTTGTTGTAGGACTCGGCCAGTTCCGCGCTCTGGGGATTGTGTTCGGAGCGAATGCTCAGGGCCTGCTCGAGAAGACGCTCGGCTTCTTCCAGATTGCCCAGCGAATAGAGCGTCAGGCCCAGGCCGTTCATGAAGCGCGCGCGTACCGGCGGTGCTTCGCCTTCGACCAGCGCCAATGCCCGACGGTGCGCCTGCTCGGCTTCCCGGTAGCGTCCTTGCGAGCCGAGGGTCTCGGCGCGCATGGCCCAGGCTTCGGCGCGGTCAACCGCCGGCGCGCCGGGGTCGTTTTCCAGAACCTCGACGGCTTCGCTGGCCAGCCGACCGGCCTGTTCGTAGTCGGCCAGGCCGCGATGGACTCGCGCCAGCAGCCGGTACATCTCTGCCTGCACCTGTGGCGTTTCGCGCAGCACCCGGATACGTTCGGCGCCGCGATCGACCAGGTCGCGGGCGGTCAGTTCGCGGTTGCGGGCGAGCCAGGGATCGGCCTGTTCAAACAGGCCGACCAGGAATTCGCTGACGCGCTCGGTCTTGCTGGCCTCCAGCTGCGCACGGTCGCGCTCCAGCGCCGCCTGGCGCGCCTGCCAGCTGGTCCCGGCCAGGCCGAGTACCAGCAGCACGCCGGCCAGGGCGCTCAGGCCCACGGCAAACGGATTGCGCTGCATGAAGCGAGCGGCCACGTAACGGCGGGAAGGCTCGCGCGCGAGCACCGGTTCGCAGCGGCGGTAGCGCTCGATGTCGCGGATCAGGTCGGCGGTGGAGGGATAGCGGTCTTCCGGCGAAGTCGCGGCGGCGGTGGAGATGATCGCGGCCAGGTCTTCGCGACGCGCGCAGTCGCGCCCGAGCCGGGCGGCCAGCGCCTGGGTGTTTCCGGCCAGTTCGGGATCGAAGCGCTCGCCGGTCAGCATCCAGTACAGCAGCGCGCCCAGGGACCACAGGTCGGATTGCGTGGACACCGGTTCGCCGGCCCGCAGTTCGGGCGCCGACCAGGCCGGCGTGAGGGCGCGGACGCGGTTGTGCGGTTCTTCCTCCTCGCCGGCGAGCAGGCGTGCGACGCCGAAGTCGAGCAGGCGCACGCGCCCGTCTTCGCCCACGCGCACGTTGGCCGGCTTGATGTCGCCGTGCACGACGCGGCGCTGATGGGCGTGGTTGACCGCTTCGGCCAGGCGCAGGAATTGCGCCAGGCAGGCTGCCGGGTCGCCGCCGTGTTCGTCGCGGCAGCGGTGGAGGTCGCGGCCGCTGATCCATTCCATGACCAGCCAGGCCTGGCCGTCGTCGGTCGTGCCGCCGTCGAGGATGCGCGCAATGTTCGGGTGGTCCAGGCGCGCCAGGAGCTGGCGCTCGACGGTCAGGCGGCTGCGCAGGCGGCGATCGCGACGAACACGTATGACCTTGACCGCGGCGTCCATACGGAAGGCACCGTCGGCTCGCTCGGCACGATAGACCTGGCCCATGCCCCCGCGCCCGACCAGGCCGGTCAGGCGCCACGGCCCCAGACGCGTGCCCGGGGGAAGCTCGGGATCTTCACCGTCGAGCTCGCTGACGGCCGAATCGGCCACTTCGCGGATCATGGCCTCGAGGTGTTCGGCCTTGTCGGACAGGGCCTCGAGCAACGGGCCCAGCCACTGCGTCAGTCTCGGACAGCGCCGCGCCAGGCGCATCAGGCGTTCGCCACGTGCTTCCTCGTCGAGCTCCAGCAGGCGCTCGAACTCTGCATCGAGTACGCGGCGGCGAAGTGGCGTGAGTCGCCCGGCCCGGTGATTCATGGACAGAGCCTTTCCGTTTCGGGCGTCAGGCCGGCGAGCGCTGGCACGGGTCGATCGCCCGGCCGTCGCCGGACCTTTCCCTCGCGCGCCGACAGGCGATCATGTCGAGGGTTGGCAGAGCCATGGCATGGGTCGTCAAGGTGAAATGGATGCCGCTCATACCGCATTCCTCCCCGAATGACTGGTGGCAGCGGGCGCCGGGTACCCGCAAAAAGGCCTGGATCGGCCACCTCCCGGCCGATGCGCGGATAGTAGCACGGGCCCCGTGCCGGTCCGCCCGTGCCAGTGACTTCCTGCCCATGTGCGCGCCACGGTGGCCTGCTATAGTCCGCCGACCCAATCGTGGTATCTGACCCAAGGAGTCGATCAGTGCGAATTACCCGGACTTGCCTGCTCGCGGCACTGGCGGTGGCTTCCACCGCGGCGGCCGCCGACGAGCCAACCCGCATGCTCAGCCATCCCGCCGTTTCGGCCGATCACCTGGCTTTCGTCTATGCCGGCGACCTCTGGGTGAGCGACCGCGACGGCAACGATGCCCGCCGCCTCACGACCGCGGCGGCCGAAGAGAACAATCCGTATTTCTCGCCCGATGGTGCGCGCATTGCCTTCGCCGCCGAGTACGAGGGCAACACCGACGTCTACGTCATTTCCGCCGCCGGCGGCCAGCCGCTGCGCCTGACCTGGCATCCGGGCGATGACGTGCCGGTTGGCTGGAGTGCCGACGGCGAGTCGGTGGCCTTCGCCTCGCGCCGGGAAACCGACCACGGCCGCTCGGCCCAGCTCTGGCACGTGCCCGTCGACGGCGGCGCCCCGGCCAAGCAGATGGAAGCGCGCTTCTTCCGCGGTCGCTGGGATGCCGCCGGCGAGCGTCTGGCCTACATCGATCACGGTCCGGCCTACAACGGCCTCTACGGCGGTTCGGCCGGCTGGCGCGGCTACCGCGGCGGCACCACCCCGTCGGTCCGCATCATCGAGCCCGGTGACGGCGAGGTGGTCGACATCCCCGGCGAGCGCGTCAACGACATCCAGCCCTTCTGGATGGGCGACAAGGTCGTGTTCATCTCCGACCGCCACGACAAGCGACTGAACCTGCACGCCTTCGACACCGGTTCCGGCGAGATCGAGCGCTTGACCGACCAGGCCGACTGGGACGTGCACTGGGCCGACGGCGTCGGCAATCACGTCGTGTTCGAAGCCGGCGGCGAGTTGCACGAGTTGGACCTCGAAAGCGGCGAGCGCCGCACGATCGCGATCTCGATCAACCCCGACCTGCCCCAGCAGCGCACCGAGTGGACCAGCGTGCAGGGCAACATCGAGCGCGTCGGTATTTCGCCCAACGGCAAGCGCGTGCTGGTCACCGCCCGCGGCGAAATCTTCACCGTTCCGGCCGAGCACGGTTCGACCCGCAACCTGACCGTTACCGACGGCCAGCGCGAATACCCGGCGCTGTGGTCGCCGGAGGGTACCGAGATTGCCTGGATCGTCGAGTCCCTCGAGGGCCAGGAACTGGTCGTCGCCGACCAGCACGGCGAGGAAATCGCGCGCCACGAACTGGGCCCGGATTTCTACTCGCTGGAAGCCTGGGACGCTGAGCAGGGCCGCATCGCTTATTCGGACAACGGCATCAGCCTGTTCGTGATCGACCTCGAAGACGGCGATCGCACGCGCATCGACCAGTCGGCGCGCATGGCCGGCTTCGACGTCGCCTTCTCGCCCGACGGCCGCTGGCTGGCCTATACCCTCAGCGGCGACAACTATCTCAGCGACCTGCTGGTGCACGACTTCGAATCGGGCGAGTCGACCCGCGTCAGCGACGGGATGGCCGACGTGGCCTCGCCCGCCTTCAGCCGCGACGGCAAGTACCTGTTCATGGCCGCCTCGACCAACGCCGGCCCGGTGCAGTTCGGGCTGGACATGTCGACCCAGGAGCGGCCCTACCGCGCGGGCATCTACGCCCTGGTCCTGGCCGAGGACGCCGATTCGCCGCTGGCGCCCCGCACCGGCGACGAGGAAGCCGCCGAGGAAGGCGGTGAGGGCGACAACGGCGACAAGGCCGACAACGGCAAGGACGAAGAAGAAGCCGACATCGAGGTCCGGATCGACTTCGACGGCCTGGCCGAGCGGATGGTCGCCCTGCCGGTGGCCAAGGGCAACTACCGCGACCTGCAGGTGGCCGGCGACGGCAGCCTGTTCTGGATGCGCTACCCGCAGCCGGGCTCGACGGTGGAAATGCCCGGCGAGAGCAATACCGACGAGAACCGCCTGATGCGCTTCGACTTCGAAGCCCGCGAGGCTTCGACCGTCCACAGCGGTCTCAACGGCTTCGACATCAGTGCGGCCGGCAGCCACCTGCTGATCTATGCCAACGGCTCCGTCCAGGTGGCCGAGGCCGGCGAGAACATCGAGCCCGAAGCCGTTGACCTGTCGGGCCTGCGCATGCAGATCGACCCCGAAGCCGAGTGGGCGCAGATCTTCAATGAGGGCTGGCGGATGCAGAAGGAGTACTTCTACGCCGACAACCTGCACGGCCTGGACTGGGACGCCGTCTACGAGCAGTACCGCCCGCT
>JAASTB010000007.1 GCA_021767625.1 Wenzhouxiangella sp. | reverse complement strand
TGGAGCGACCGTCGCGGCTTCGTTGCCGAGCCCATCACCGGCGGGCAGCACGGCAAGGTGCTGGTCAACGACAAGGAAGTCTACGAGGGCTCGCTGCTGGTCGAGGAGATCGTCGCCGACCTGTGAAGCCACGGCCCCTGGCGTGCCGGCCGCCACCCTCCCCCCGGCCGGCAAGGCGAGCAACCCGGCAGGCGTGAGCATCGAACGGGCGATGTGCGACAAGCAGCGGTAAGAGGCGCATCGCCATGTGAGGGAGATGCCTTCCCCACCGCTCCCCCTGCCGAGCAGCAGCGAAGCGGGCCCGAGCGGGCACCTCATCAGCACGGACGCGCCCGTTCCCTCGCCCGCCATGACCATAGCGCCGCGGGCATCCCAACCTCCGCCGGCGGTTGGCCTCGGCCGCGATGGCGACCGGTCTGCCGCGACAGGCACACGCAACTGCGCCCGCGCCAAGTGCCGCAATGGCGTGCCCCCCGCCGCCAGCCGGGTGGCTACAAACAGCATGCCTTGACATCAAGATATGGCGTCGCCGGCCGCTCAACCGCCTGACACCGCCCGCCGCAAGCTTGCTGTCGGCGGCGTGTTCCGCAAGCAACGGCATCATGGGACGTATGTTCATCGAACCTTGCACGGCAACCGCAATGCTCAGCGCCGCCGCCGAACCCACGCCGCCGCAGCCCCCTTGGCCGCCCGCCCTGACGCTGCCCAGCACCCGCACCCGTCTCACGCTACGCATGCAGGCACCGGTGCGATTACCGGACTACGCCGGCTCTGCCTGGCGCGGCGTACTGGGCCACGCGCTGCGCAGGCACTACTGCGTCACCGGCCTGTCCGCCTGTCCCCCCTGCCCGATCTATCGGCGCTGCCGCTATGTCTACCAGTTCGAGACGCCGCCCGACCCCGACGGCAGCAAGCTGCGCCGCTATACCGCCGCACCGCATCCATTCGTCATCGAACCCTTGCCGGGCGCACGCGAACTCGCGGCGGGTGACACCACAGGCTTCTCGCTGTTGCTGATCGGGCAGGCCCAGCGCCATCTGCCGGACTGGGTCCAAGCGGCAGCCGCCGCAGGGCGCCGGGGACTGGGTTCGGACCAGGCGCCGTTCGAGGTGCAGGATGCCAGCAGCGATGAGGGAGTCGAAGCGGCGCTGGTCCCGACGCACACTCAGGCCGCCACGGACACCGATTGCGACATCCGCATCGAGCTGCTGACGCCGCTGCGCCTCTACCAGGCGCGCCGCCTGGTGGGACCGGCGGAGTTCAGCTTCGGCGCGTTCTTCAGCACCTTGCTGCGACGCATCTCCCTGTTGAGCCACTTCCACACCGCGACACCCCTGGAGATGGATTTTCGGGCCGCCGTCGCCGCCGGCCGAGCGGTCCAACTCGCCGACTCGGCGCTGCGCTGGCACGACTGGTCCCGCGCCTCCACCCGTCAGCGCCGCCGCATCCCGATGGGCGGCCTCATCGGCAGCTTCACCGCCCGCCGCGTACCCGTCGGCATGCTGCCCTTGCTACGGGTCGGTGAGCGTGTCCATGTCGGCAAGGGCGCCAGCATGGGCCTTGGTCGCTATCGGCTGGGGTCCTGACGGCAAGCCTGCCGGCGGGCGCAGATGAAGACGGGCGACAGCATGCTGGTGTCATGAGTACTGCGGGTGATCCCACCGAATTCCCCCGCCGCGTGCTGCTGGCGGTCAGCGGTCTGTCGCCGCAGATCGTCACAGAGACGCTCTATGCCCTTGCGATACGGGCCGAGCGACCGTGGATTCCGACCGAGATCCGCCTGCTCACGACAGCGCGCGGAGCCGAGCACGCACGGCTGAACCTGCTGTCGACCGAGCCGGGCTGGTTCCACCGGCTGCGCGCCGACTACGGCCTGCCACAGATTCGGTTCGACATCGCCTGCATCGAGGTGATCCGTGACGTCGACGGCCTGCCGCTGGCCGACATCCGCAGCCAGGCCGACAACGACGCCACCGCCGATGCGCTCATCGAGGCAGTGCGCGCACTCACCGCAGATCCCGATTGCGCGCTGCACGTCTCGATCGCCGGCGGACGCAAGACGATGGGCTACTACCTCGGCTATGCCCTGTCGCTGTTCGGCCGCGTGCAGGATCGACTCTCGCACGTGCTGGTGGACCAGGGCTTCGAGGGCCACCCGCAGTTCTACTACCCGAGCCCCGGCGAACGGGTGATCCACACACTCGGCGCGAACCCGCGCCCGCTCGACTGCCGTCAGGCCGAGGTAACCCTGGCCGAGATCCCCTTCGTGCGCCTGCGCGAAGGCCAGCCGGCGCCGCTGCTCGCCGGCAGCGCGCGCTTCTCCGAGGTGGTCGCCGCACTCAACCGAGCGCTGGCCCCGCCGCGGCTGGTAATCGACGTGGCAGACGGGCAGGTCGAGGCCGGCGGCCTTGCAGTGCCGATAGCACCGGCGAATCTGGCGTTCTTGCTCTGGTTCGCGCGCCGTGCCCGGGCCGGCTTGCCCGGCCTGTGCCGTCCCGCTGACGGCGTGCCGGACACCGATTACGCCCAAGCGTACCTCGAAGAATACGACCGTCTGCAGGGGCTCAACCCTCGCATCGAAGCCCGCTACCGCGACGGCATGTCGCAGGGCGACTTCGACGAACGGCGCACACGCGTGAATCAGGCTCTTCTGGAGGCGCTCGGCCCGCGCGAGGCGGCGCCGTATCTCATCGCCGGCACCGGCCGGCCGAAAACCTATCGCCTCGACCTTCCGGCCGGGGCGATCACGATCGAGGAGAACTGAGCCATGCCCCAAGCGCCGCGCCATCCCGCGCCACAGGTCCATGTGTGCCTCGTCTCCGACCAGGCCGCGGCCAACCTGCTGCCGGCGCTCGATCCCGCGCTCAAGCCGCGCGAAGTGGTGCTGATGGTCAGCCGCAAGATGCGGGCGCGGGCTGACACGCTGGCGGCCGTGCTGCGCGAGGCCGGCATCGCCACCCATCGCGCGGAGCTTGCCGATGAGCACGACTACGACCGTCTCGAAACCGCCCTGCTGGAGGTGGCCAGTGACCGGGACGGCCAGTCCATCGCGCTCAACGTCACCGGTGGCACCAAGCTGATGGCGCTGGCCGCCCAGGCGGTGGCCGTGGCCGCCAACTGGGCGGTGTTTTACGTAGATGTCGACACCGACGAAGTCATCTGGCTCGCGCCCGCCCCGCACCGGCAGCCGCTGCACCAGCAACTGCGTCTGCGCCACTATCTGGGCGGCTATGGCTTCAGCCTTGACGAAGGCATCGAGCGCCCGCCACGCGAGCACCGCCACGACGACCTGCTGCGCACCCTCATTACCCAAGTGGGCAGCCTGGAACAGCCGCTCGCGCAACTGAACTGGCTGGCCCAGCAGGCCGAGGAAGGGCGCAGTCTGCACGCAACGCTGACCGAACAGCAGGCCGACTCTCGTGCCCTGGAGGCACTGCTGCGGGAATTCGAGGACGCCGGCGCGCTCGCCAAGGAAGGCGCCAAGCTGATCTTCGCCAGCGAAGCCGAGCGCGACTTCGTCAAGGGCGGCTGGCTGGAGCGGTATGTATTCCAGACGGTAGACGGCCTCAGCCGCGAACTGGCGCTGCGCGACAAGGCCGCGAATCTGGTCGTATGCGACGCCAAGGGCGTCAAGAACGAACTCGACGTCGCCTTTCTGGCGCGCAACCGGCTGTTCGTCATCGAGTGCAAAACCGCGCGCATGGACCGGCCCGAGGCGCGCAAGGCCAACGACACCCTGTTCAAGCTGGCCGGGATCTGCCGCCGCGTCGGCGGGCTCGGCACGCGCGGCATGCTGGTCAGCTACCGGGGCCTGCGCGACGAGGAAAAGCGCCTCGCTGCCGCGCTGCGAATCGAGCTGGTCACCGGCGGCGAGCTGGCGCGGCTGAAGGAGAAGATCAGAGGCTGGGTAGGGCGATGACCACAAGCTTGCGAATCCGCGGCCCGCGGACGATTGACCCCGAACATGGCCTCCGCAACGACGGAACCGAACGATGACGATGAAAACGCGCAAATACGACATGCGCTTTCTGACCCCGGCCTTTCTCGGCAACGCCGAGCAGAGCGCCCAGTGGCGCACGCCGCCGATCAAGGCACTGCTGCGCCAGTGGTGGCGGGTGGTGTGGGCGGCCGAAAACGGTTTTTCCAACGACATCGCAGCGATGCGGCGCGAGGAGGGGTTTTTGTTCGGCGTCGCCAGCGACGGTGAAGGCGACAGCCGCAAGAGCCGCATTCGCCTGCGGCTAGATCGATGGGATGAAGGTGCATTGAAGAAGAGCCAATGGCCGTCGGACGACACAGTGCTTCACCCGGAGGTCCAGAATCGTCAGGGACAAGCGATGCAAGTTGGCAGTGCGCTTTATCAAGGATTTGGCCCTCTCATCTATGACAGGGAGCGCAGGTCAACGACGCTCAAGGCCAACGCCGCCATTCAGGCGGGCGAATCGGCCGCCTTGGCCATTGCCTGGCCCACCCGACATAACGATCTCGTTTTGCCAAACGTGGACGCGGACAATACCCGCCATCGCCTTGAACGCACGCTGGCGCTGATGCACGGCTTCGGAACGCTGGGCGGACGCAGCCGCAACGGCTGGGGCTCATTCGCGCTAGCGCCGCAGGGCGACCCCGGCCCGCTGGCTTTGGATCTGCCACTGCGGCCATGGCGCGATTGCCTGGACCGCGACTGGCCGCATGCCATCGGCCGGGACGACAAAGGACCGCTGATCTGGCAGACCGCGCCGCAGCCAGACTGGAAAGCGCTGATGAAGACGCTGGCGGCGGTCAAAATCGGGCTGCGCACGCAGTTCGTCTTCACGACCGGCAAAAACGCACCGAATCCCGAAGATAGGCACTGGCTGAGCTACCCGGTCACCAACCATTCGGTTCAGCCGTGGGGTGGTAACGCCCGCCTGCCCAACAGCCTGCGCTTCAAGGTCCGCGCCTTGCCGGACGGCAGGCTCGCCGGCGCGATCTTCCATGTGCCCTGTCTGCCACCAGCCGCATTCCGACCGGATCGCAAGGCCATCGAAGGCGTCTGGCAGCGCATATATGCCCTGCTGGACGAGTTGTCGCAGGAAAAGGGCAAGCGCGCCTATGCCTCGATTGGAGACCTGCAGCGCCGCACCGCGCTCAAGCCCCTTCTCGACAGCCTCACATTGCAGCGCGTGCAGGAGTAATCCATGAACGACGACAAGATCTGGCAAACCAAACTCGCCGCCCGCCTCCACGACCCGGCGGAAAAAGCGCTGGTGCTGTTGCGCGACCCGGCCGGGCACGAGAACGGCACCTCGCGCGCGTTGCGCCGGTTGCTCGGGCTCGATGCGCTGCCAGCCGGCGGCATCGACCCGGACAACGACCAGGTACTGGCCAACCTGATGTTCAGGCACGGCCTGCCGGCGGACATCTACCGTCAGGTGCAGCGCGCCGACTGGTGGGCGGCAGCCGCCGACCGGCCGCAGTGGCCGATGGACGAAATCACCGTCAAGACCAAAACGGGCGATATCCGGACACACGCCGTGGCCAATTGGGCGCAGGTGCGCTGGACGCAAAAGCCGGTGCTGATCCACCCGCTGAGCGGCGACGCCGTCGACCTGCACGACCTGTCCGACACCGAACTCGACGCGCTCAAGCAGCGCAGCTTCGATCACTTCTCCGAACTGCTCATCAAGCTCGGCGCCCAGGGCGATGCGCCGCAGGACTGGCGCAAGACGCTGCTGGCCTACTGGCGCTTCGGGCCGGACTTGGCTGCCACCGGCGCCGACACTGACGACAACCACAAGCTCGGCGCGCTGTGGGAGGTGCTGCCGGCCGACACCCGGGTGCCGGACCACAGCATCTGGGATCACCTGGACCTCACCTCGGCCTTCGCTGGCGCCTTCGCCGCCGACCCGGACGGCGAGGCGGCGCTGCTGGCGCTCTCGATCGGCCCGGTGCAGGGCTTCATCGCCGCCGCGCGCTCGACCTCGGACCTTTGGGCCGGCTCGCACCTGCTCTCGCGCCTGGCGTGGGAGGCAATGCGCCCGGTCTGTGAAGAACTCGGCCCGGACGCGATCCTGTTCCCGCGCCTGCGCGGCATCCCGCAGGTAGACCTTTGGCTGCGCAAGACCATGCAGTTGCCCCCCAGCCTGTTCCAGCGCTGCGAGTGGAACCGGGGCGCAACCGACGCCAACCCGCTGTTCTCCGCTGCGCTACCCAATCGGTTCGTGGCGGTGGTGCCGGCCAGCCGGGCGCGGCAGATCGCCGAAATGGTGCAGGAGCGCGTCCGGACCTGGCTGCTCGATACCGGCCTTGCGGTCGTGGACCGGCTGCTCGTCGAGGCCGGCTGCAAAGCCAAGGACGCGCCGCGTGACGAATCGGTGCCGGCCTATGCACAGATGCGCGAACAACTGGCTGGCTTCCCCGAGGTGCACTGGGCGGCGGTGCCGTTCTCCCTCATCCGCTGCGGCAATCCGGAGAAACAGCGCGACCTCGACGTGACGCAACTGTCGGCCGCAATGGCGCCGTTCTTTCAGTCATCGTCCGAAGGTGAGACAGCTGGCGGGAGTGATGCGCCGGGCTTTCTGAATTCCGATGCCTGGAAGGTACTGCGCCAAGAGGCGCTGCTGGCAACGGAAGGTGGCAAACAGACTTTCTTCGCCCCCAACCCGGGCGTGCTCTACCCGGCCGTGTACGACCTCGCCGAGCGCGTGCTGGCAGCGGCCAAGAGCACGCGTCGGTTCACGCAGAGCACTCAGGGAGGCTGGCGCTGCTCGCTGACCGGCGAAACCGAATGGCTGACGACCGACCGCGAGCAACTGAAAAAGTCCTACCGCCAGCAGACCGACACGCTGTGGGCGCTTGTGGCCGCGGGCAAGCCTTCGTGGGCGAAAAAGGGCGAGCACCTGGGCGCGCTGCCGGCCATCAAGCGGCTGTGGCCGACGATCTTTGCCGAGGAGATGGGCCGCGAGCTCAATCCGCGCGACGACGGCAGCGCGCGACCGCCTGATCGATTCGTGGTGTCCACGCACACCATGGCGCTGGCGAGCCAGCTCGACCGCTGGCTTGAAGGGGGCGGGCGCACCGCAGCAGGCTTTGCGGGGGCCACAGACAAAGCCGGATCGGTCGCGCTGCCGCGGCGGCTGATGCTGCGTCATGCGCGTAACCCTGCGCTCACCGATGCCAAACGCATCCCCGGCCTGCTCGAAGCGGCGCAGGGCGACAACGATGACGCCGCTGTCGAGTCCGCACGGCGCCTGGTGCGGGCGACGTTGGCAACGGCGTCTGACCAGGCAGACGTCAGACTCGAAACCTACTACGCGCTGCTGATGATGGACGGCGACCGCATGGGCGCCATCCTGTCGGGCAGCGACGACACCCGCATCAGCTACCGCGACAGCTTCCACCCGCAGGTGCGCACGGGCTTCGACGAGCGCGCGGCCAAACAATCGCTGATCCAGCGCTACGGCGAACAGAAACGCGCCATCTCGCCCAACCGTCACCTCGCCGTGTCCGGCGCGCTCAACGATTTCTCGCAGACCGTGGTGCGCCATGTCGTCGAGTCGGAATACCTGGGCCGCGTGATCTATGCCGGCGGCGACGACGTGCTCGCGATGCTTCCTGTGGCCGATCTGCTGCCGGCCATGCAGCGCCTGCGCCATGCCTACAGCGGCACCCTGCCGGAGGATGCGGACGTGAGCTGGCGCGAGCTGCGCGCGGATCGCGAGGCGTTGCACTGCAAGAATGGTTTCGCGTACCTGAACGGCCGGCTGCTGCGCATGATGGGCCGCCACGCCACCGCCTCGACCGGCGCCGTGATCGCCCATCATCAGGCGCCGCTGTCCGCGGTGCTGCGCGAGCTGCGAACGGCGGAAAAGCGCGCCAAGGGCGAGGGTGGGCGCAACGCCTTCTCCATCACCGTCATCAAGCGCTCCGGCGGTGCGCTGCATCTAACGGAGAAATGGGGCGAGCCGGTGGCGCTGCTGGAGGACACCGTCGACTTTCTGGCCGACCCCGGCGTGTCGCGCCGAGCCGTCTACAACACGCTGGAATGGCTGACCGACCTGCCCGACCCCCAGGCGCAGCCGGACATGCTGCAAGCCCTGCTCGGCTATCAGCTCCAGCGCCAGGCTCAGGGCATGGCCAGGGCACGGGCGCCGGAGCTGGCGGGCCGGCTCGCGAAACTGGCCAGCCAGCGGGAAAAGAACGGCCTCGACTGGCTGCGTAATTTCCTGTCGGTGGCGGAATTCCTGGCCCGGGAGACCCGCACCGGCGCCCCCGCCACGCAACCGGCCGCCGCGGCCGAGGGAGCCACCGCATGAGCACGAGCGTATTCATCGAACCGCTGGACGTGCTGTTCCTGCGCGGCAACAAGCTGTTCGGCGACCCCGGCAGCTATGGCGAGGCGCTCATCCCGCCCTGGCCCTCGATCGCGGCCGGCGCGCTACGATCGCGGATGCTGGCCGACGACGGCACCGACCTGACGGCCTTCGCCCACAACGCGGTGAACCACCCCGCCCTTGGCACGCTGGCCGCACCCGGACCATTCACCATCACCGGCTTTCACCTGGCGCGCCGCCACGCCGACGGGCGCGTCGAGCGGCTGATGCCGGCACCGGCCGATCTGATCGTGTTCGAGGCCGAGGGCGGCCGGCCGTTCATGGCGCTGCGCATGGCGCCCGCCGCGCCCGCCGGCATCGCCAGTTCTGCCGGGCTGCCGCTGTTGCCGGTGCTGGCGCAGGCGGATCGGCGCAAGCCCGCCGGCGGCCACTGGCTCACCGAATCGGGCCTGCGGCAGTACCTGGCCGGCCAGACCCCAACTGCAGCCGGGGACTGGATCGCCTCCAGCACGCTGTGGAGGTTCGATAACCGCGTCGGTGTGGGTCTGGACACCACCCAGCGCCGCGCCAGCGACGGGCAGTTGTTCTCGATGCAGGCCGTGGCGATGCTCAAGAACGGCCATCCTCTGGGCTCGCCGGGCCAGGAAACACGAGCCGACTACGACGTCGGCTTTCTCGCCACCGTCAGTGGCGCCGAGCCGCCAACCTCGGGGCTCGTTCGCCTGGGCGGCGACGGACGGGCCGCGGCGCTGCATCTGGCAACCGCCCACGCCCCACCCGAGCCGGACTACGCCGCTATCGCCACCGCCGGACGCTGTCGGCTGCTGCTGACCAGCCCCGGGCTCTTCGCCAACGGCTGGCTGCCCACCGGCGCCGATGCCACCACCCGCCGGGACGATGGCGCCATCCGCTTCGAGCTGCACGGTGTTACCGGCTGGCTGGTATGCGCCACAGTGGCGCGCGCCGAGGTCGTGTCCGGCTGGGATCTGGCCCGCCGCCAGCCGAAAGACGCCCTGCGAGCGGCGCCCGCCGGCAGTGTCTATTGGCTCGATGAGCTCCATGCCACGCCCGAGGGCCTCCGCAAGCTTGCCGCGGCCGGCCTGTGGCGCGGCACGGGCGAAGATGCCAGCCGGCGCGCCGAAGGCTTCAATCGCATCGCTATTGCCACTTTCTGACCCTCACGGGGAACAACCGCATGTTTCAGCAACAAGCCGCCGTCTTCTTCTACGCCGTCAGCCCCGTGCACATGGGCGCCGGCCAGGCCATCGGCGTGATCGACAATCCCATCCAGCGCGAGCGCCACACCCACCACCCCTGTTTCGCCGGCTCCGGCATCAAGGGAGCGGTGCGGCACGGCTTCGAGGCCATCGGCGGCGATGCCACGCTGATCGACCGCCTGTTCGGCCCCGAATCCGGCAGCAGCGAGCTGCATGCCGGCGCCGTGAGCTTCGGCGACGCGCAGCTCGTCGCGCTGCCGGTGCGTTCGCTCAAGGGAGGTTATGTGTACGCCACCTGCCCGCAGGCCCTGGCGCGGGCGCAGCGGTTGCTGGCATTGAGCGGCGCTGCGGCGAGCTGGCCCGCGCTCACCGTCGAACCCGGCCACTGCCTGCTCGCCAATCCCGAGTTGTTGTCGGGTGAAAAGCTGCATCTGGAAGCCTTCGAGTACACGGGCAAGGTGAGCCAGCAGTTGCCGGCGCTGTCGACCGACCTCGCCGCCAAGGCGCTGCCCGCCGATGCCGCCTATGCGTTTTTCGCTGAAAAGCTAAAGACGGATCTGGTGGTGCTGTCCGACACCGACTTCGGCTACTTCGCCAAGCACGCGATGCTGGTCGAGCCGCATGTGCGCATCGACGCCACCACGGGTACCGCTGCCGATGGCGGCCTGTTCTACACCGAGAACCTGCCGCCTGAATCGCTGCTGGTCGCCCCCCTGATGGCGAGCCAGACGCGCACCGGCGAGAAGGACGACGTCGATGCCGCCGGCGTGATGGCCAAAGTCAGAAACGTGCTCGATGGCACGCTGCTCCAGATCGGCGGCGACGCCACCACCGGCCGCGGCTTGGTGCTGGCCAAAGTGGTGGAGGGCTGAAGATGGCAACGAACACCAAAGACCAGCCGCGCCAGACGCTGGAGCAACTGCGGGCGCAAGATGCGTGGGAGAAAGCCGGTACCGGCATCGCCCAGCACAAGAAGGATTACGTCAACGACGCCAAGGGCCTGCCGGCGTTGATCATGAATTCCGGCCTGATGCAGGTGATGGCGTATCTCGAGGATAAAGGGGGCCGGCATCACACGCTCGGCCAGCATCTGCGGAGCTGGCTGGCCCGTCAGTGCGGCACGCCTGAGGAGTTCGATGGATTCATGCAGGCATTGATGAAAGCGGCGCCCGGCGACTACCAGGCCATCACCGCCGAAGCCTTCGCCTGGTTGCGCTGGCTGCGGCAGATGGCGGCGGCGCGCGATGGAGGCAACAACGAGTGAGCATTGCAGCGGTTCCCGACTATCTTGGCAAGGATTTCCGCGACGCGTCGCCGGGCATGCGCTTCGGCATGTATCTGACGGCCTGGGAGGGCGCCAACTGGGCCAAGACCAAAGAGCAGCCTCTTGCCGGGGCAAAGCGCCTGACCGACAACGACCGCAAAACGATGCAGGCGCTGTGTGGGCGGCAAAAACTGCTGTTCGAGACGATGCCGCCCGCCGAAGGGCTGCGCCTCGACGCCAAGGCCACCGCGCCGTTCACCACCGGGCTCGGTAACGAACATCCGCTTGAAAACGGCTTTGCCTTTCTGAACCCCTACGGCCTGCCGTACCTACCCGGTTCCGGCGTCAAGGGCGTGCTGCGCCAGGCGGCGCGGGAATTGGCCAGCGGCGATTGGGGCGATACGCAGGGCTGGTCGCGGGACGAAAAAAAGCCCTATTCCGTCGTGATTCAGAAAC
The DNA here is from genome assembly GCA_021767625.1 of Wenzhouxiangella sp. Taxonomy (GTDB): domain Bacteria; phylum Pseudomonadota; class Gammaproteobacteria; order Xanthomonadales; family Wenzhouxiangellaceae; genus Wenzhouxiangella. The sequence goes on along the minus strand of JAASTB010000007.1, from coordinate 13,847 downwards.
GGACGGTCATGCTGTCGATGTGCGACGTACTGTTCGGCCGTGAAACCGCTGCCGGCGATGCCGACCATGTCCGCGGCGTGCTGTCGTTCTGGGACGTGATCCCGGAAATAAAGGGCGAGAGCCTGCACGTCGAGATCATGACCCCGCACCAGGGCCACTACTATCAGCAAAAGCAGGATCGCAAGACCGGCGGCAGCATCTCGCCCCACGAATCCGGCCAGCCTATCCCGATTACATTCCTGACCGTGCCGCCAGGCTCCGACTTTGGCTTTCACGTGATCTGCGATCTCCCCCGCCTGCGCCGGCTGGCGCCCAAACTGGCGCAGAACGACCAATGGAAAACGCTGCTCACCGCCGCCTTCGAGCACGCTTTCGCATGGCTCGGCTTCGGTGCCAAGACCGCGGTCGGTTATGGCGCCCTTCAGCGCGACCACAAGGCCGAGCGAAAGCGCCAGCAGGACGCCGAAGAAAAGGAACGGAAAGCGCAGGAGGCCGCGAAACGCGAGCGCGAACGGCAAACAATGTCGCCCCTGGAGCGCTCCATCCATGACTTTCTCGACAGTCGGCCCGACAAGAACCAAGGCGAGACTTCAGCCGTATTCGGCGGGCTTCGTGACGGGCACTGGCAAGAGGATGAAAAGCGGGCGGTGGCTGAATGGCTGAAGGCGCGCCTGCAAGAGAGTGGCAAATGGCGGGAGGTCAGCAGCAAAAAGAACCCCGCCAAGGACAAGGAGTATCAGAACACGCTGAAGGTGAAAGGTTGGCTGGAGGGCAAGGAGTGAGCCGTGACACGCGCCAGGGACAGTAGGTTTGATATCCGGCCAATCTGCGCTAGGTCGAGGCGAGAACCGTGAGTGCCTATTTCGTCTCCCGGCACCCCGGGGCATTGGACTGGGCGACGGCGTGCGGCATCGGCATCGACCACAAGGTCGAGCACCTCGACCTGTCGACCATCGGCGCCGGCGACAAGGTAATCGGCACCCTGCCCGTCAACCTTGCCGCGGCGGTGTGTGCGCGCGGAGCCCGCTACCTGCATCTGAGCCTCGATCTGCCGGCCGAGTGGCGCGGCCGCGAACTTTCCGCCGCTGACATGCAGGCCTGTGGCGCGCGCATCGAGGAGTATCGCGTGGAGCGGGTGGGCTGACATGGATGCGCTGCGCGCTTTCATCGCCGACTGGCTCGATCCGATTGGCATCGTGCTCGGCCTGGCCGCACTGGTGCCGATAATCTGGACGTGGTGGGACGTCGTCTTTGGCCGTCGCCGGCGCGAACGGCGCTGGTTCAGCGAGCTTGCCCGACGCCCCGGGGAGCGGCCCGCGATCCTGATCGTCGATCTGCTGCCACACAAGGATGTACGTGCTGCAGTGGAGAATTTCCGACGCCGCGACAGAGTCTTGGCCGCAATCCCCAACGAGAGGATCGCCACCATCGTGCGCGACGACCTCCTGACACCTACCGATATGCCGCACCTGCACGGCGAGTTGCGCGCCGCGGCCGCCACCCTGCTGAAAACCGGCACTGACTGCGTCCACTACTTCCATGCCGGACCGGCCGTCGCTGCGGCCCTGGTTGGCGCCGAATTCGCCAATGGGGCCAGGGTAGTGCTCTACCAGCACGACAGTGGCAGCTACGGCAACTTCGGGCCACTCCGACTCAGGTGACCGTCATGCGGACCGGCACCAAACATCTGCGCCAGCAGGTAGGGCCTCGCCCCGATAGCGCTGCGGTACCCGACGCCCCAGCCGTGATGGAAGGTGATTCGGTGCGCAGACAGGCACTGTCAGAGGCTAACTTCTGGCGGTGGATCAATTGCCCTAAGGGGGCATCCAACCCACTGATAGCGATAGAAACTGACGGCTCGGCAGCCGAACCAATGCCCTCAGAAAGAAGGGATTACGACTTGTGCATGTCGATGTAATAGAGCCGATCATCCCCGGCCGAACCAATGCCCTCAGAAAGAAGGGATTACGACGGCGCAGAAGCCCGCGGCCGGTGCCTTTGTACTCGCCGAACCAATGCCCTCAGAAAGAAGGGATTACGACATCGGATCGAAGCATAAACCTTTCGAGCCGCTTCGCGCCGAACCAATGCCCTCAGAAAGAAGGGATTACGACCTAACCTGTTCGTCGGTCATGCTCGGAAGCGAGGGCCGAACCAATGCCCTCAGAAAGAAGGGATTACGACGAAGCCGGCCCGCCAATCTGGCGGGCCGAGTTCGCCGAACCAATGCCCTCAGAAAGAAGGGATTACGACGTTCCTGAACTGTGATTCCGGTCCCTTCATCAAGAGCCGAACCAATGCCCTCAGAAAGAAGGGATTACGACTTGCGCCGGAAAGAATCCCGCTGATTCCTTTCGCCGAACCAATGCCCTCAGAAAGAAGGGATTACGACCAGGGCGGCCGACATTCCGGCCGCTGCCGATTCGCCGAACCAATGCCCTCAGAAAGAAGGGATTACGACCGTGCTGCGTCAGGTTGAGAATGAGTTCTCTCATGCCGAACCAATGCCCTCAGAAAGAAGGGATTACGACCGACAAATCTAGTGCCGTTCGTCGGCCGGCTGCCGAACCAATGCCCTCAGAAAGAAGGGATTACGACCTTCTTCGGAAGGATCTTGCGCTGCATACGGGCCGAACCAATGCCCTCAGAAAGAAGGGATTACGACCCAGATCGCAATGAAAGTCTGACCTTGGCGTCTGGCCGAACCAATGCCCTCAGAAAGAAGGGATTACGACAAACCAACTTCTTCCCCTTTCCAATAAAACTCGGCCGAACCAATGCCCTCAGAAAGAAGGGATTACGACTTTCACAATCTCCTCAATTTGTAACTAGTTACAGGCCGAACCAATGCCCTCAGAAAGAAGGGATTACGACAGTTCTTCGGACGCGATGCCCTTGCCGGAGTCAAGCCGAACCAATGCCCTCAGAAAGAAGGGATTACGACTTGCCGGAGTCAAGCAAGGTTCGAATCGAGGCTGGCCGAACCAATGCCCTCAGAAAGAAGGGATTACGACATGGCGGCGCGGCAAGCCGAAACCGACAGACGCAGCCGAACCAATGCCCTCAGAAAGAAGGGATTACGACAATATTTCTCGGCTTCTATATAATCGATTCCGGCGCGCCGAACCAATGCCCTCAGAAAGAAGGGATTACGACGCAGCGCTTCGAAGGTAACCGAAACAACCTTCGCCGAACCAATGCCCTCAGAAAGAAGGGATTACGACAACCTTCAAACCTTCAACCTTTCGCGCCTTGAAGGGCCGAACCAATGCCCTCAGAAAGAAGGGATTACGACGACAGCATTCCGCTGATTCCGCGATTCAGATCGCCGAACCAATGCCCTCAGAAAGAAGGGATTACGACGATCCACAAGTAGGCATCACCTCCACCGATGCCGGGCCGAACCAATGCCCTCAGAAAGAAGGGATTACGACGACTCGCGACGCACGAGGCGGTTAGCTACCCCCTGCAGCCGAACCAATGCCCTCAGAAAGAAGGGATTACGACTTCAGCTTCACCAGCGACGCTTCCGAATACATCGTGCCGAACCAATGCCCTCAGAAAGAAGGGATTACGACAGCAATGACGCGGAAGGGCGGGTCGCCGCCGGCGCGGCCGAACCAATGCCCTCAGAAAGAAGGGATTACGACGGCGGCTAGACGCCCTTCCTTTTCAGGTTGCGCACGCCGAACCAATGCCCTCAGAAAGAAGGGATTACGACCCCTTGTCCAAATCCTGTCGGATGCTTTCAATAGGCCGAACCAATGCCCTCAGAAAGAAGGGATTACGACTTCCATGCGGGTAGCTCCCGCCATAAGACCTGAGCCGAACCAATGCCCTCAGAAAGAAGGGATTACGACCCCGTCGAAGAACTAGGCCGACACGTCGGCCTAGGCCGAACCAATGCCCTCAGAAAGAAGGGATTACGACCTTCATGGTGTGGGTCCTGTCGTTTTGTCTGAGGCCGAACCAATGCCCTCAGAAAGAAGGGATTACGACACCCAGCGGAAGGCGAACACGACGGCGGCAACGCGCCGAACCAACGCCCTCAGAAAGAAGGGATTACGACCGGCGCGTGGCGCGCCAAGCGTCAATGTCCATGCCGCCGAACCAACGCCCTCAGAAAGAAGGGATTACGACCACCGTGCCACCGTGGCCTTGCTTACCGAGAGCGCGCCGAACCAACGCCCTCAGAAAGAAGCGCGGATGACGCCACTGGCCCATGGATAGGCCGGGTCCAATCGGCCCGGCCAGGGCCCTTCATCTGCCCGGCCGGCCGGGACGCAACGTTGCTGGGCTGGCGGCAAGCTTGCCGCCGGCCCGCCTCTCTCTTGCCTGGCCGCAGACTGACAGCTCAGCAATGCCTGCAGGTCAGCTGCCATGGCCAACAAGCTTTACATCGCCGCCTACGACGTCCGCCATCCGCCGCGGCTCGCCCAGGCGTTGCGCGTGGTGCGCAGCTTCGCCAGCGGTGGGCAGAAGTCCGCCTATGAATGCTGGCTCGACCCGCTGGATGAGCGCGAGCTGCTCAACCGCATGGCCGCTACGCTGGACCTCGATACCGACAGCTTCGCGCTCGTGCCCTTGACGGCGAACCGGCCCGTCACGGCGCTCGGCATCGCCCGTGCCCCGGTCGACGTCGACTACTTCTATCTCGCCTGAGCGCACCGATGGGCACCGTCATCATCGATCGCCGCGGCACGGTGCTGACCCGGCAGGGCGGCGCCCTGTGCATTCGCGAACCGGACCAGCCACCCCGCAACCTGCCGCTACGCATGATCGACCGGCTGGTGGTCGCCGGCGCCGTGCAGCTGGACAGCACACTGCTGACTCAGCTGGCGGCGCAGCAGACCGCCGTCCTGATCCTGCCGGCGCGGGGTGCCGGGCGCAGCAGCCAGCTGTTCGCGACCGGCCATGGCGACCTTACCCGGCGGCTCGGGCAGTACCGGCTCGCGGTGGACGCGCCGGCACGCTGCGCCCTCGCCCGCCGTATCGTCACGTTTCGCGTACTGGGCCAGCGTCGCCTGCTCCAGCGGATGCTGACCGTGCGGCCGGATCTGCGCCGTCGGCTGCTGCCCGCGATGGGTGCGCTCGGCGGCATCAGGCTCTCCGTCGCGACCGCCACCGATGCACCCCGCCTGCGGGGCCTGGAGGGCGCCGCCAGTGCGCAGTTCTTCGCCGCCTACCGGGCGGCATTCGCGCCCTCGCTCGGCTTCGAGCGCCGCAACCGTCGGCCCCCGCGTGATCCCGTCAATGCCGCGCTCTCGCTCGGCTACACGCTGCTCCACGCCGACGCCCTGCGCGCGCTGTCTGTCGCCGGGCTCGATCCCCTGCTCGGGTTTCTGCACGAGCCGGTGCACGGGCGCGAATCGCTGGCCTGCGACCTGGTGGAACTGGGCCGTTCCCGTGTCGAGGCATACATCTGGAGGCTGTTCGCGACACAGACCCTGCGCGGCGAGGACTTCCGTGACGACAACGGCGCTGTCCGGCTGGGCAAGAACGCCCGGAGCAGGTTCTTCGCCACCTGGGAACAGCAGGCGCCGACGCATCGGCGCTGGCTGCACCGCTACGCTCGCGGGCTGGCCCGGCGCAGTGCCCTGGCACAGGAGTCGCAACAGCCATGAAATGCGCCACCGGCCGACGCAAGACGCTCTACCTGGATGCCCGCACCGCCGCCGTCAGGCCGGACGGCCCGGCATTGCGCATCAGCCAGCCGCAGCAGGCCGACCGGCACATTCCGCTGCGCAGGATCGACCGCGCCGTCATCCGCGGCATCGACGAACCGCTGTTCGCCGCCTGCCTTGCGATCGTCGCCCAGGACGGCGTGGTGCACGTGCAGGACGATGCCGGCCGGCTCGTCGCACTGCTGCAGCCGGTGCGTTGGCAGGCACCGGTGTGGGCGCGCGAGCTGGCCCTGCAGATCGAGCAGGCTTCCGGACTCGGCCACTATCACTGGTGGCGGGATGCACAGCAGCGGCACGCCTGGAGCCTCGTGTTCCGGCGCGGCTTTCGCGGCGGATTCGACGCCAACCGCACCCGCCTGCTCCGGTACGCCACGCGCGACGCACAAGGCCACCTCGTGCGCCGCGAAGCCCGTTTTCTCGATCACCAGCTTCGAGCATGGCTGCAGGGTGCGCTGCAACGGGCAGGGCTGCAGCCGGTGACGGCCGCGCTGATGGACAAGGGCGGCGACCTGACCGAGGCGCTGCACCGCTGCCTGTCGGTCACTCTGCTCTGGCGCTACGTGCGCTGGCGGCGCCAGCGCCACACGCCGCCTGGGGCCGCCGACCTCATCCAGCTGTTCGAGCTGCAGGCCGCGGCCCAGCTGCGGGATCAGTTCGAGCGCCACATCGCCGCGCTCGGCGCCGAATTCCGGCTGGCCACACGCGAGCCCGCCGGATCCTCGTGAGCCGCAACGCGCCACAGCACCTGCTGGTGTGCTACGACATCGGCGACCCTGTCCGGCTGCGCCGGATCCACCGGGAACTCAAGGGCTGGGGCATCCCGGTTCAGTACAGCGTCTTCTATTGCCTGCTGGCCCCTGGGCGGCGCCGGGCGCTGGAAGCGGTGCTGCGCGAGCTGATCGACCCGCGTCGGGACGATGTGCGAATCTATGTCATGGCACCGTTGCACCGAGTGCGGTTCCTTGGCGTGGAGCCACTGCCTGCGGGAGTACAACTGCTGTGATTGCGCTTCTTCAGGCCAGGCAGGCGACGTCGGCAAACGCTAACTTCCCACGGCCCCCAACAAGCCGCAGGGGGCCTGACACCACATTGATTTGTCGGAGGTTTCCACGCCCAGCAGCCGGACCAACGCCCTCAAAAAGAAGGGATTAAGACACCAAGAGCAAACCGTTTCATTACTTCTGCCTCTGCCGGACCAACGCCCTCAAAAAGAAGGGATTAAGACACCCGCTCAGAGAGCGAGTAAAGAACGTCGACGGCCGGACCAACGCCCTCAAAAAGAAGGGATTAAGACCGAAGCGAATGTTCGCTTCGCCGCGTCAGAGTCGCCGGACCAACGCCCTCAAAAAGAAGGGATTAAGACCAATTTTCTTTACCAAGGCGCGGATCGAAGCGGCCGGACCAACGCCCTCAAAAAGAAGGGATTAAGACCTTGAAGTTCCTGAACTGTGATTCCGGTCCCTTCGCCGGACCAACGCCCTCAAAAAGAAGGGATTAAGACCGATTAGTGGCGACATTTAGGAGCGCCCGCGAGGCCGAACCACCGCCCCGAGGAACTCGCGTCAAGATCCGCCGTCGCGTGTTGGATCGGGAAATGGCGTATCGCCCCGCGGCCTCGAAAAAAAAGGAATCAAGACACGGCAGTGAGGTCGTGCCTCTCCGGCCCCGCGGGCGCAAGAGCGACGTGGGCAGCGACGTGGGCAGCGACGTGGGCAGCGACGTGGGCAGCGACGTGGGCAGCGACGTGGGCAGCGACGTGGGCAGCGACGTGGGCAGCGGCGGGAACGCGGCCGGCGCGCCGCCGGAGCTCCGGTGCAGCAGTGCTGGCGGAGGTGTGCCGCGGCGAAGACCGCGGCAAATTCAGCCTCCGTGCCGCAATGCTACGCCCAGCCTTCCCCGCCGCGCGGCAAAGGCCGGCAGGATGGGGCGCGGCCTGTGAAGCTTGAATCCCTGGCGGAGCAGGCATCGCGCGTATCGGTCTCCACGCCGGGCAGGACGTCGATCGTGCTGATGCCGGCAACCTCGTCCGTGTTGCGCAGTACGCCGCCGCAGCAAAGCCGCTCGGCGCGCCCGTCCAAATGCTCGATGATGAAGCCGGTGTGCGCGTTAGCCATCAGCCAGCCGCAGAGCCGGCAGCTGGGCATTGCTTCCTTGGCGATGACGCCGGCCGCGCCGAACGATGCCGGGCCACACCGGCCACAGCGAACAGGATCGACCGGCCGCGACATCGGCCGGGCCATCATGCGGTACGCCTCGGCGGCCACGGCACAGCGCCCACCCGGAAGTCGACCCCGATCAGGTCGCGCAACGCGGTTCGGCGGCAGTACAGGCCGTTGCCCTGCGCACCGCTCAGAACAGCAGCAGCAATCCCGCGCTGAGCAGGCCGGCGATGGGCGGCAGCAGGAGCGAGGCCGCCAGCCGACGCAGACTGAAGGCGACGCCCACCAGCGGGATCTCGAACGCCAGCACGCGGTGCAGCGCCAGGACGGACCACGAAGTCAGCAGCGCCACCATCTGCGGCGTTCCCGCGCCGGCATCGAACAACACCACCACGATGGGGAAGGTGACCATCGGTCCGCCGGGCAGGATGCTGCCGATGAGGCTCGCGATCAGAATGCCGCGCAGCCCGGAGCCGCCGCCGACCAGCGCCACGACCCTGTCCTCCGGAATCAGCGCGCCCAGAAAGCCTGCCGCCACCAGCGCGACCGGCAGCACCAGCAGCAGGCCGCGCAGCTGCGCAAGGCCCTGCTCCGCCGCCTGGCGATGCAGGCTGGCGTCGCGCTGCTGTGCCCACAGCGCCGCCGCCGCGAGCAGGACGGCCAGCAACGCCGTGGCACCGAGCATTACCTGCCGCCCTCGCCCGCCAGATGCCTCGCCAGATAGCCGGCGAGCAGCGGCAGCGGCAACGACACCAGCAGGCGCACGAGCACGAAATCGCGCCCCAGCAGCGGCACCTCGAACACCAGCACCCGCGTCAGGCCGAGCACCGACCAGCTGGTGACGTAGGCCACGCAGGTGCCGAAGCCCGCGCCAGCCTGGTACAGCGCCAGCACCAGCGGAAAGGCGGCGAACGGTCCACCGGGGGTGATGGCGCCGGCCCCGGTGGCGATCAGCAGGCCGCGCAGCCCGCTCTGCTCGCCGAGCTGGCGGCGCATGCGCTCACGCGGCACCAGCACCTGGAAGTAGCCGGCCAGCAGCATGGCGAAGACGATGATCGGCAGGATCTGCAGCAGCAGCAGCAGGCTGTCGTGCAGCTGCGCCCAGAACATCGCCGCGCCCTGCAGCTGCCACACCGCTCCGCCGCCGACCCCTGCCAGCAGCACGAACAGCCACAGCATCCAGTTGCGGCGCCGCGGTGCGCCGCCGGCCGGCGGGCGTGACATCAGCGCGGCGGCAGGGCCGGTCGCTCAGCGCCCCCGGCGCGCGCCAATGGCCAGGCGCAGGCCGTTCAGGCGGATGAACCCGGCAGCATCGCGCTGATCATAGACGCCGGCATCGTCCTCGAACGTGGCGATGTTGGCATCGAACAGACTGGCTTCGGACTTGCGGCCGACGACGCTGACGGCGCCCTTGTAGAGCTTCAGGCGCACGGTACCGTTCACCCGCCGCTGCGTGTGATCAATGGCCTGCTGGAGCATCTCCCGCTCCGGGCTCCACCAGTAGCCGTTGTAGATCAGCGAGGCGTAGCGCGGCATCAGCTCGTCCTTCAGGTGGGCCGCCTCGCGATCGAGCGTGAGCGACTCGATGCCCCGGCGTGCCTTCAGCAGCAGCGTACCGCCGGGCGTCTCGTAGCAGCCGCGCGATTTCATGCCGACGTAGCGGTTTTCCACGATATCGAGCCGGCCGATGCCGTGCGCCCCGCCGAGCCGGTTGAGCTCGGCCAGCATCGCGGCCGGGCCGAGCGCCTGCCCGTCGATGGCGACCGGATCGCCGCCGGCAAACTCGATCTCCACATACTGCGGCGTCTGCGGCGCCTGCTCGGGGGCCACCGTCCAGCGCCACATGGCCTCGTCCGGCTCGGTCCAGGGATCCTCCAGCTCGCCGCCCTCGTAAGAGATGTGCAGCAGGTTGGCGTCCATTGAATAGGGCGACTTGCGCCCGCCGCGCTCGATCGGAATCTCGTGCCGGCCGGCATAGTCCAGCAGCTTCTCGCGCGAGTTCAGGTCCCACTCGCGCCAGGGCGCGATCACCCGCAGCGAGGGCGCCAGCGCGGCCACGCCGAGTTCGAAACGCACCTGATCGTTGCCCTTGCCGGTGGCGCCGTGGGCCACCGCATCGGCGCCGGTTTCTGCGGCGATCTCCACCAGCCGGCGGGCGATCAGCGGCCGCGCGATGGAGGTGCCGAGCAGGTATTCGCCCTCGTAGATCGCGTTGGCGCGAAACATCGGGAAGACGAAATCCCGTACGAAGGTCTCGCGCAGGTCGTCGATGTAGATCTGCTGCACGCCCATGGCCTCGGCCTTGCGCCGCGCCGGTTCGAGTTCCTCCCCCTGGCCGAGATCGGCCGTGAAGGTGACCACCTCGCAGCCGTAGGTTTCGGTCAGCCAGCGCAGGATCACGGAGGTGTCGAGGCCGCCGGAATAGGCCAGCACCACCTTGCGCACAGGGGAATCGGACGCGCTCATCGTATTTTCGCCACGGCAGATGCAGATAAACCCGCCATGGTAGCAGACGCCAATGCGCCCTATTCCTTGGGCCGGCGCGGCCGAGAATGATAAGGTGCACGCGAATTCGAGACCGGCTCCAGATGCAGGCAGCTCCCATCCTCGTCACCGGCGGCGCCGGCTACATCGGCAGTCATGTGGTCCGCCAGCTCAGCCAGCAGGGCCGGCGGGTGCTCGTGCTGGACGATCTGTCCACCGGCCACGCCGGCGCCGTGGGCCAGGCGCAGCTGGTGGTCGGCGAGGTCGGTGACCGGGCGCTGGTCGAGCGGCTGCTGCGCGAGCACCGCATCACCAGCGTGCTGCACTTCGCCGGTCACCTGGACGTCTCGACCTCGCTGCGCGAACCGCTGCGCTACTACGGCAACAACGTCAGCCAGATGCGTAACCTGCTCGCCGGCTGCCATCAGGCCGGCGTGCGGCAGTTCATCTATTCCTCCACCGCCGCCGTTTACGGCCGGGTCGAAACGGGCATCGCCCGCGAGAGCGACCCGCCGGCGCCGATCACGCCCTATGGTCGCAGCAAGCTGGTCGGCGAGTGGATGCTCGCGGATCTCGCTGCCGCTGGCGAGCTGCGCTTCGTCACCCTGCGCTACTTCAACGTGGCCGGCGCGGCGGGCGACTGTGAACTCGGCCCGCAGCCGGGGCTGGGCCGGGCGCTGGTGAAGGTCTGCTGCGAGGCCGCCGCCGGGCTGCGCAAGCATGTGGAAATCTTCGGCACCGACTACGACACGCCCGATGGCACCGGCGTGCGCGACTACATCCACGTCGACGACCTGGCGCGCGCCCACCTGGACGCGCTGGTCCATCTCGAGTCCGGCGGCGGCTCGGTCACACTGAACTGCGGCTACGGCCACGGCACCAGCGTGCGCGAGGTGATCAAGGCGGTGGAGCGGGTCACCGGCCAACCGCTGGCGGTGCGCGAGATGCCGCGCCGGCCGGGCGATCTGCCGCACGTGGTGGCCGATGCCCACCGCATCCGCGAGGTGCTGGGCTGGCGACCACGCTACGACAACGTGGAAGAGATGATCCGCACCGCGCTGGCCTGGGAATGCCGGCAGCTGGAGGTCAGTCGCGCCTGAGTCCGCCGCCCGGGGTCAGCAGGCGCGCGTACAGCGCCAGCGTCTGCGCCACCACCTGCGGCAAGGCAAACTGCGCCAGCACCCGGGCCCGGCCGGCGGCGCCGAACTGGGCGCACCGCGCCGGATCGGCGAGCAGCGCCGCCAGCGCCGCCACCAGCGCCGGCGTGTCCTTCGGCGGCACCAGCAGGCCGTTGTGCCCGTGCTGCACGATCTCCCGGCAGCCCGGCGTGTCGGTGGTGACGATCGCCACGCCGCTGGCGGCCGCCTCGATCAGGATCTTCGGCACGCCCTCGCCATAGGCGGACGGCAGGCACACCACCTGTGCCTGGCGCAGCAGCGCGGGCATGTCGTCCCGCCGGCCTAGCCATTCGACCGCGCCCTCCGCGTGCCATGCCTGCAGCTGCGCCACCGGCACGGCGCCCGGATTGCCGGCATCGGGCTCGCCACACAGCACGAAGCGGGCCTGCACGCCCTCCGCGCGCAGGCGCCGCGCCGCCTCCACATAGCCCGCCACGCCCTTGTCCCAGAGCATGCGCGCGGCGAACAGCACCAGCGCCGGCTCGCCGCTGCGAGCGGCAGGCGGCGCCGGGTAAAACTCGGCGGGGTCCACGCCGGAGCCCCGGATCAGCACGGCCCGCTCCGCCCCGAGCAGGCCGGTGTCGACGAAGTAGGCCAAATCGTCCGGGTTCTGGAAGATCACCTGCCCGTTCGGATGAGCCAGCGCCCGCCGGTAGGCCTGGCGCACGCCGGCGCGCAGCACCGCCGCCGCCCGGCCCTGCCGCGTGAACACCGTGCCACGGCCGGGTACGGCGGCCACCACCGCCGGCACGCCGGCGGCGCGGGCGGCCAGTCCACCGTAGAGCACCGGCTTGATCGTCACGTGATGGGCCAGCTCCGGCCGCAGCCGGCGATACAGCCGGGCCAGCGCGGCCACCGTACCGGCCTCGCCCAGCGGATTCATGCGCCGGCGCACGAGTGCAAGCGGCACCAGGTCGATGCCCTGCGCAGCAAGGGCGGCGGCAGGCCCCTCCCCGGCACCGGGGGGCGCCGCCAGCTGGACCTCGGCACCCGCGGCAATCGCCGCCTGCGCCACCGGCAGGCGATGGGAGAGGAAGTAGCCGATATCGTTGTGCACGAACAGCAACCGCCGTCCGGCCAGGGTCGGTCGCCAGCGTGCCGCCAGGGCCGGCAGGGCCGCTGCCCAGCTCTCCGGCAGCGGCGGCTCAGGCACCATCATCGGCAGCCTCGCGCAGCGCGGCGATCAGCGTCGGCGCCTGCGCCTGCACGCTGTAGCGCGCCGCTACCTGTGCCCGGCCGATGCGCCCGGCGCGCATGCGCAGCGCCGGGTCGGCCAGCAGCCGCTGCAGCGCCTGGTGCCACTGCGCCGGCTCGGCGGCCAAAAGGCCCGCGCCGGTGGCCAGCAGGCTCCGGTTCACGCCCACCGGGCTGGCCACGCAGGGCACGGCGCAGGCCATGTACTGGATCAGCTTGTAGCCGCACTTGCCGCGTTCGAAGGGCGCATCGGGCAGCGGCATGATGCCGATGTCGAAGCGCGCGATCTCCTCCGCCTCCGCGGCCTCCTGCCAGGGCCGGCATTCGGCGCCGCAGTCGGCCAGCGTTCCGGGCGGCGCGCCGATCAGCACCACCGCCGCTCCGTCCGCCGCCGCGGCGCGCAGCGCTGGCGCCACCGCCTGCAGATAGCCCGCGGTGGCCGGCGTGCCGATCCAGCCGATGCGCAGCGGCCCCGCGGCGCGGCTGGCGGCCGGCGGCGGGTAGCGCTGCAGGTCCACCACGGTCGGCAGGGCCACCACCCGCCGCGCACCGGCGGCCTGCGCCCGCGCGGCGAGATAGTCGTTGCCGGCGAACACCGCGCGGGCGTGCGCCATCACCACGTCGATCTTGCGCCCCAGCAGGCGACGCACCAGCGGGCGGCGGTGGCGATCGTAGTTGTGGAACACGGCATCGTCGTAGTCGACTACGTAGGGCACACGCAGGCGCGCCAGCAGGCGCTCCGCGCCGGCCGGCAGCAGGGGAAAGAGCTCCTTCTCCACCCACAGCAGATCGAAGCGCCCCGCCGTGGCCAGCTGGCGCAGGCGTGCCAGATAGCGCACCGCCACGTGCGGCCAGTCGGTCGCGCGGCCGGCGTAGAGGTCGCCGAGGTAGGCGGCATCGAGCAGCGGCGCCACCTGCACCTCGATCCCCGCGGCCGCCAGGGCCGGCAGGTACTGCAGCGAGCGCACCCGCGAGCTCGCCCCCTGGCGGGTGTAGCGACTGAGCAGCAGCACGCGCATCAGCGCCGGCCGCCGCGGCAGAGAACGGCGCGCAGATCGCCGGCCACTGCCGCGTAAAGCAGCCGGTAACCGCGCAGCACCTGACCGGCGCCCGCGGCATCGGCCCGCACCGCCGCCTGTCCCAGGCGC
>JAASTB010000115.1 GCA_021767625.1 Wenzhouxiangella sp. | reverse complement strand
TCGACGGCCACGGCCGGGTAGCCGGCGCGCGCACCGTCGATGAGCATGGCCGTCTCGTAGACGAATCCGTGCCGGGGCTCGGTCGAGGGCTTGACCCGCTCGAGCAGGCCGGCCGGATAGACGCGGTAGCCGCTCTGGCTGTCGGGCAGGCGCTGTCCGCTGGCCCAGGAAATCCAGAAATCGGCGAAGCGGTTGGCGAAGCGGCGGATGCCCGGCTGGCGATGCCGCTGGCGCAGCCGCGCGCCGACGATCAGGTGGTCGGGATGAGCGTCGGCGGCGGCGAGCAGGCGATGGAGTTCGCCGGGGTCGTGCTGGCCGTCGCCGTCGAGCGTGACGACGCGCCCGGCGCCCGCTTCGAGCGCGGCCTCGAAGCCGGCCGCCAGGGCCGCGGCCTTGCCGCCGGCATGCTCGCGGCGGACGAGATGGATGTCGAGGTCGCTGACGGCCTCGCCGGTGCCGTCGCTCGAGCCGTCGTCGACGACGATTACCTTGCCCACCTGTTCGCGTACCGCCTCGACCAGGGGGCGGATCGTCCGGACTTCGTTGTGGGCGGGGATGACCGCAGCCGTGATCATGCCGCCGGCTCGATGCGCAGGCCCGGGCCCTGGCGTGCGGCCAGGCGCAGCGGGCCGTGCCCCCGACCCAGCGAAAGCGCGAGCAGGTGGAGCGCCCGTGCGGCGGGGTTGTCGGCGCTGCGTTCGGCCAGGGCGGCCGGCAGCGGCGGGCAGTCGTCCTGCCGCAGCCCTTCCTGGGCGTGGAGCTCGATGGCGGCCTCGGCGTCGTCGGCCACGCCCAGTACGAAGGCGCAGGCGAAGGGATGGCGGGGCGACCAGACCGCGCGCATGGGGCCGTCGGCGACGGTGTCGTAGACCACCAGCAGGACCGGCCGGCGGTCGGCGGCTACGCGGCTGGCAGCCTCGATCAGGCCGGTGACCAGGCTGTCGGACGCGCCGCTGAGTGCGGTGACGTCGCCGCGCGCGCCGGCGCCGATGGACCAGTAGCCGGCCGCGGCGTTGTGCACCGAGTTGTGGAAGCGCATCGGCGAGAGCAGTTCGGGCGTTTCGGCCAGCGTGCGGCACATGTAGTCGCTGATCGCCAGGTCGCCCATGCCGGAGGTGAACACGGCGTCGGGCTGGGCGGGGTCGATGCCGGCCGCCGAGCAAGCCTGTTCGGCAGCCGCCATCGACAGGCGTACGGTTTCGGGACAGCGGCGGCGCTCGCGCGGCGAGAGCAGGGAGATGCTGCTGCTGCCGGGTTTTTCATCGCCCAGTTCGCCGCCGGCGAGGACCGCCGCGAGGGCGTCGATATCCGGCAGTCCGGGCGCGCTCAGTCCGCTGCCGAGGATTCGGAGTCTTACGTTCATGCCGCCCCCATGATCAGCGTGCAGTTGGAGCCGCCGAAGCCGAAGGAGTTGGACATGACGGCATCGACTTTCTGCCGGCGGCCTTCGCGAAGGATGAAGTCGGCGGCGTCCGGTTCCGGGTCTTGGCAGTTGAGGCTGGCCGGCAGGAAGCCGTCGCCCAGCGACAGCAGGCTGAATACGGTTTCGGTAATGCCCGCCGCACCCAGCGTGTGGCCGGTCCAGGCCTTGGTGGAGCTGGCCGGCGGCGGGTCTTCGAAAACCGTCCTCAAGGCGGCGGTTTCGATGCGGTCGTTCATCGGCGTGGCCGTGCCGTGGCAGTTGACGTAGCCCACTTGATCCGGCGCGAGGCCCGCCCGTTCCAGGGCCAGGCGCATGGCGGCGATGGCGCCGGCGCCCTCCGGATGCGGCGAGGCCATGTGATGGGCGTCGGAGGTCTCGCCCCAGCCCAGCAGGCGGCCCAGCGAGGCTTGCGGTCGCGGCTCGACGATGGCGAAGCCGGCCGCCTCGCCCAGGTTCAGGCCGCGGCGGTCGCGGTCGAAGGGGCGGCAGGGATCGGACGAGACCAGTTCGAGCGAGTGGAAACCGTAGAGCACCGACAGGCAGAGGCTGTCGACGCCGCCGACCACGGCCGCGTCGGCCCAGCCCGATTCGATCAGGCGGGCGGCGGTGGCGAACACCTTGGCCGAGGAAGAACAGGCCGTCGAGACGGTCTGCACCGGGCCCTCGAGCCCGAGCGCGGCGGCGACGTAGGCCGCCGAGGTGTGCGGCGTGTGCACCCAGGGCATGACGTGTTCGGGGCGGAACTCGCCGGCCTCGTCGAGCTCGCGAAAGGCCTGTTCGGTGCTGCTGATGCCGGCCGTGGAGGTGCCGACGACGCAGGCGATGCGCTCGGGCCGATGGCGCTCGAGCAAGGCGGCGGCCTGCGCGCGGAATCCGTCCTGGTCCAGGGCCAGGGCGGCGAGCTGGTTGTTGCGGCACTGGAAGCGGGCCAGGTCGCCTTCGAGGGTGACGTTCTCGACGCCCTCGACGCGCCCGATCCAGGTGTCGAGCTCGCAGTTGGGATAGTCGTTGCGGCGCAGGCCGCTCTCGCCGTTGCGCAGGCTCGCGCGCAGGGCGTCGAGCCCGCTGCCGGCG
The DNA here is from genome assembly GCA_021767625.1 of Wenzhouxiangella sp. Classification (GTDB taxonomy): domain Bacteria; phylum Pseudomonadota; class Gammaproteobacteria; order Xanthomonadales; family Wenzhouxiangellaceae; genus Wenzhouxiangella. The sequence goes on along the minus strand of JAASTB010000115.1, from coordinate 4,813 downwards.
GCGCAGGTGAGGGTCATGGCGGCGATATGCAGGTCTTTCATGCGAGTCGTGACGGGTCCCGGCGCGGCGCGCGGCTCTTTCAAGGGTGCGCCAGTATAGGCAGGGTGGCAGGCGGTCGCAATCCGGGCCCGCCGCGCTCTATGATGGGCGCCCGTCGTCTAGGTCGCACGTCCCTTCATGAGTACCGTATCCAGCCTGACCCTGCGCGATGCACTGGCCGATCCGGCCTTGCGCGAATCCCTGCTCGCCAGCCTGGCGATGCTGGTCTTGAGCGGCGGGCTGACCTTCCTGGTGACCTGGGCCTGGGTCCAGTGGCAGGCCATGCGGCGCGTCCGCGCGCCGGAGGTCGACTGCTTGATCGTGTGCGGCCACGTCCTGGACGCCGGGCGACCGTCGGCCGTCTACCGGGCCCGTCTCGAACGCGCCGCGTCCTTGGCCGCGCAAGACGCCGGCCTGCAGCTGATGCTGGCCGGCGGCGGCGAGCCGTCGGAGGCCGCGGTGGGCCGGGACTGGCTGGTCGCGCAGCGCGGCCTGTCGCCGGAGCGGATCCGGCTCGAGGAGGCCTCCACCGACACCTTCGAGAATCTGCGCCATGCCCGGACCCTGCTGCCGGCGCGGGCTCGCCTGGGGATCGTCACCAGCCGCTTTCATATCGCTCGCGTGATGGTCTACGCCCGGCAGCTCGGGATGAAGGCGCAAGCCGTGCCGGCCGAGGCCGGCTGGCGCCTGACGATGGCCAACCTTGTGGCTGGCCTGCGGGAAGCGGCCTTTCTGTGCTGGTTCAGTTGTGGTCGCTTCTGGGCCCGGCTGGCGCGGCGGCGACACCTGCTCGAACGGATTCGCTGACACGGTCGCCGGCGCGGCTGACGCATTCCGGCAGGCGGGCGTCGCGGAGGGGCAGCTGCGGGTCGGAGGGCGGCAGCGAGAGGCGCCCCGATTCGTGATCGCATTCACTTTTTGCCGCCTCGCAGTTAGCGATCGAATTCGGCATTTCCGACATTGGCACGCCGTTTGCACCTTCCTTCCCAGGCAAGAACGCTGGCTCAAAATACAAAGGAAGGGGATCGATCATGACCGGAACGCAGCACATCCACGACATCAACACCCGACTGGAAGACTACCTGGCCGTCCTCGACGTCGGGATCCGGTTCGCGTTCCAGCCGCTGGTCGACGAGACGACCGGACGGACCGTCGGGCACGAAGCCCTGGTGCGCGGCTGCACCGGCGAGTCGCCCGCACAGATCATCGCTTCGGTTCGCCCGGAGAACCTGTTCTATTTCGACCAGGCCTGCCGCCTCGGCGCGATTCGCGAAGCGAGCCGCCTGGGACTGGAGGGCGATCTCCACATCAACTGCACCGAGGTCGACCCCGACAATCTCGAAGCCGCGCTGAAGTCGACCGCCCAGGCGGTCTACGCCAGCCGCTTCGAGGCTGACCAGATCGTGCTCGAGTTCAACTCGCTCGATCGGCTGGGCAATCCGCGCCAGCTCGCCAGCGTTCGCGCCCGCGTCAACGCCTACGGTTTCCGCGTCGCCGCCGACAACTTCGGCACCGGCGAGGCCGGCCTCAAGCGCCTGGCCGTCCTGCGCCCCGAGTTCGTCAAGCTCGACCGCGAGCTGATCTCCGGCATCGACGGCAGCCTGCGCCGCCAGGCCATGGTGCTGGGCGTGCTGGCCAGCTGCCGCGCGCTGGGCGTGGAGCCGATCGCCGCCGGCGTCGAGTCGGAAGCCGAAGTGACCTGGCTGCGCCAGGCCGGTGTCGAACGCTTCCAGGGTTACTTCTTCGGCCGCCCCGCGATGATCGAGGAAGAGGAAGAAGCAAGCGACTTCTTTCGCGGTCTCGACCTGAGCCCCGAACTCAGCGCCTGTGCCGCTTGATCAGGACCTCGAGGACCGAGTCCAGGTCGGTACCCGCCGACCTGAGGCACACGAGCAGGTGATACAGCAGGTCGGCTGACTCCGACGCCAGTTCATCGCGCTCGCCGGCGCTGGCCGCGAGCGCCACTTCCACGCCTTCCTCGCCCACCTTCTGGGCACAGCGCTTGGTGCCTTCGGCCAGCAAGCGCGCCGTGTAGCTCTTTTCCGGATCGGTGCCGACGCGCTCGCCGATGGTGCGTTCCAGTTCGGCCAGGAAGCCGACCCGCGGGGAGCGTGTGTTCCCGAAGCAGGTGTCGGTGCCGGTATGGCAGGCCGGTCCTTTCGGGCGGGCGAGTACCAGCAGGGTGTCGCGGTCGCAGTCGGCCAGCACGTCGACGAGTTCCAGGTGGTTGCCGGAGGTCTCGCCCTTGGTCCAAAGGCGCTGCTTGCTGCGCGAGTAGAAGGTCACCCGCCCGCTCGAGCGCGTGGCCTCGAGCGCCTCGGCGTTCATGTAGCCGAGCATCAGCACCCGGCCGTCGTCGGCGTGTTGGATGATCGTTGGCAGTAAACCTTGTCCCTTTTGCCAGTCGAGATCGTCGTCTTGTTTCATGTCTTTGGGGCTCCGATAGGTTTCTTCGGGTTCGGGGTTCCGGGTTCGGGCACGCAAGCGGAGGATGATAGATCGTTGCCGAAAGCCCCCGGCATGCGGGAACGTCGCGCCCAATGATCGAAGCCGCTTGTTTCCGGAACCCCGAACCCCGAACCCCTTTTTGATCAATTTCTAACCACAACACCATGCCCACGCAGCCATTCCTTGAGTTCGGGGATGGCGATCTGGCCGGAGTGGAACACGGTGGCAGCCAGGGCGCCGTCGACGTCGGCTTCGTCGAAGGCGGCGAGGAAATGCTCGCGCGTGCCCGCGCCGCCGGAGGCGATCAGGGGGACCCGGCAGATCGAGCGCACGGTCTTCAGTTGTTCGATGTCGTAGCCTTCGCGCACGCCGTCGGCATCCATGCAGTTGAGCACGATCTCGCCGGCGCCCAGGCGCTGGACTTCGGCGACCCAGCTCATGGTGTCGCGCCGTGGGTCGACCATGTTGTCGGGGTCGCCGGTGTACTGGCGCACCCGCCAGCGACCGTCCTCGCGAATCGAGTCGATGCCGGCGACCACGCACTGCGAGCCGAAGGCGTCGGCCAGTTCGCCGATCAGGGCCGGGCGCTCCAGCGCCGGTGAGTTGACCGAGATCTTGTCGGCGCCGGCGTGCAGCACGGCGCGCGCGGTTTCGACATCGCGGATGCCGCCGGCCACGCAGAAGGGGATGTCGATGGCTTCGGCGACGCGCTCGACCCAGGCGATGTCGACGCTGCGCTTCTCGGGGCTGGCGCTGATGTCGTAGAAGACCAGCTCGTCGGCGCCGGCGTCGCGGTAGCGATTCGCCAGTTCGACGATGTCGCCCATGTCGCGATGGTTGCGAAAGCGCACGCCCTTGACCACGCGCCCGTCGCGCACGTCCAGGCAGGGAATGAGCCTTACCGCGACCACTTGCCCACCTCGCTCAGTGCGACCCGGCCTTCGAGCAGGGCGCGGCCAACGATGCAGCCGGCCACGCCGGTCTGCGCGACTTCGACCAGGTCCTCGCTCGATGAGATGCCGCCGGAGGCCTGGACGGCCAGCGCGGCGAAGCGCTCGCAGATCGACTCGTAAAGCGCCAGCGAGGGGCCGGCGAACATGCCGTCGCGCTCGATGTCGGTGCAAAGCAGGTGCTTCAGGCCCGCGTCGACCAGTCGCCTCAGCAGGGTGAACAGGTCGTCGTCGCCCGATTCGGTCCAGCCGGCCGCGCGCGGGAACCAGGCGCCGTCGAGGCCCTGGGCGACATCCAGTCCGGCGACGATGCGATCACCGTCCGGGCCGCCGAGCCAGCCGGCGATCGTGGCCGGCTCGCGCACGCACAGGCTGCCGATGACCACGCGCGCGGCACCGGCGTCGAGACGCCGCTGGAAATCGTCGCGCGAGCGCACGCCGCCGCCGGTCTGCACGTCGATATCGAGTTCATTGCTGAGGCGTTCGATCATGTCGAGATTGGCCTCGCCGCCGTCGCGCGCGCTGTCGAGGTCGACGATGTGGATCAGCGTCGCGCCGGCATCGGCGTAGCGCCTGGCCACGACCAGCGCATCGTCGTCGTAACGCGTCTCGCGCTCGTAGTCGCCCTGCTGCAACCGCACCACGCGCCCGCCTCTGAGGTCGATGGCCGGTATCAGTTGCATGTCGAGTCTCCGGATGAATAGAACCCTGGAACCACGGAAGACACGGAAATCACGGAAGAAAGAGAAAGGATTTCAACAATGATCGAAGCGTCACGCTTTGCAGTTGGAGGTGGGGTTTTGAATGATTCTTTCATTTTCCGTGTCCTTCGGTGTCTTCCGTGGTTCCTCGGTTTTTCAGCATTCAAGGAAATTACGCAGGATGCGTGCGCCGGCGCCTGCGGACTTTTCGGGGTGGAACTGGCAGGCGGCGAAGTTTTGGTGGCGCACGACGGCGGCGAAGCGTTGGCCGTGTTCGCTGACCGCCACGGCGTGGTCGACCGGCGCGGCGTAGCCGTGCACGAAGTAGAACCATTCGCTGCCGTCGAGGCCCTGCCTGAGCGGATCGTCGCTGACCCAGTCCACCTGGTTCCAGCCCATGTGCGGCAGCCTGAGGTCATCGCCGACCTGAAGCTTGCGCACCCGGCCGGGGATCAGGCCGAGGCAGTCGACGCCGCCTTCCTCGGAAGACTCGAACATCAGTTGCAGTCCTAAGCAGATGCCCAGTACCGGCTGGGTCAGGCCCCGGATCACGTCGACCAGCCCGGCCTCGTGCAGGGCGTTCATCGCCCAGGCCGCCGCACCCACGCCGGGCAGGATGACCTTTTCGGCCGAGCGGATGACCTCGGCGTCTTTCGTCAGCACCGACTCGACACC
>JAASTB010000114.1 GCA_021767625.1 Wenzhouxiangella sp. | reverse complement strand
TCGACCGAGTCATCGATGCGTTGGGTCAGATGGGCGGGCATCACGGTATTGCCGTGGTGCCCGTCCAGGAGTATGGCCATGCGGCCGACGACGGCGACGGGCTCGTCAGGGCCGAGATGATCAAGCTCGAAGTCAACGCCGAAGCCGATCGCGTCGACGATATCGTCCAGCTAGTCCTGTCCAATGCCAGAAGTGGAGAGGGTCATGCCGGCGATGGCATCGTCACGGTCAGTGAGTTGCGGTCGGCTCAAAGAATCGAGGACGGTCAGGAAATCGATTAGCCATTCACCGAGACAATCATCGGCAGCCCTAAGCGGTTCGCTTGCCGTAATCCGGCAGTCGGTGGTTGCAATCCCGATCAACGGCCTGCGGAACAGGAAAACCTCCCATGAATGAACATGCTCACGATCACAACGCAAGCTCCAGACGAATCGGCCTCGTCTTTTTCCTCAATCTGGGCTTCGCCATCATCGAGTTTGCAGGTGGCTTGCTGACAAACAGCACCGCTATCCTGGCGAACGCAGTGCATGACCTCGGCGACAGCCTGTCGCTAGGCGGCGCCTGGTTGCTGGACCGAAAGGGGCGAAAATCCGCCAATAGTGAATTCACGTACGGCTACCGGCGCCTGACGCTTTTTGGCGCCTTTATCAACAGCATGGTTTTGATCGCCGGGTCGGTATGGGTGCTGAGCGAAGCCATTCCCCGGCTTGCAGATCCGGTCATGCCGGTGACCGAAGGCATGTTCGCCCTGGCTATCTTGGGGGTTTCGGTCAATGGGGTCGCCGCCTACCGAATTAGCAAGGGCGCCACACTGAACGAGAAAGTGCTGAATTGGCACCTCCTCGAGGATGTGCTGGGGTGGCTGGCCGTACTCGTGGTGTCCGTCATACTGCAGTTCGCCGACTGGCCCATCCTGGATCCGATTCTCTCGATTGGCTTCACGTTGTTTATTCTCGTCAACGTGCTCCGCAATTTGTGGGCCACCGGAAAACTCTTTCATCAGGCCGTTCCCGACCGGACGCTCCACGAGAGGATTCACCGATCGTTGCTGGAAACGGAAGGTGTCAGCGAAGTGCATCACCAGCATCTGTGGTCCCTCGATGGCGAGCATCATGTGCTGACGGCTCATGTCCAGGTAGATATCGATCTGAATACTTCAAAGTACGTTGCGATCAAGGATGCAATCAGTGATGCGCTTCGGCACTTCGAGTTGGCGCATACGACAATCGAAATCGAGTTGGCCCAGGAAAATTGCCGAGATGGGGAGTGAAATGAGTGGTTCGGTCCATCGGGCTTCTTCCCTCCGGGCAGACCAGCCAATATTTCATGGGCGGCCCGACTCCGGGCACGGCCGGGCAGGTGTCGAATTCGCCCCGTTGCCGTCACGAACCGGGCACGATTTGGGCACAGAATGGGCACAAGATCGATCTGACGCGCCAGGGAGAGAGCTCCCAGTCGGCCGGGGAGGGCGCCAGGAGTTCAGGGGTTTAGGCTGTATCTTTCTGATCCGGAACGAAAAACGCCGGCGCGAAGGCCGGCGTTCCTGCGGGATTCGGCTGGTCGGGGTGACTGGATTCGAACCAGCGACTCCTGCCTCCCGAAGACAGTGCTCTACCAGGCTGAGCTACACCCCGACGAAGCCGGCCATTCTAGTCGAAGCCCGTTCGGGAGGCAAGGCTCGCGGGCAAAAATCACCGTCCGGGACATCCTGCTCTCGAAACCGGGCTAATTTCGGCGTATAGTCGGCGGCGGAACGCCTGCCGCGGTCCTGCCTTGAGGGAGGCGGGTTCAATTCAGGCCGCAAGTCGAGGGGATGATGGTGATGCCCAGAGTCGAAACCCTGTTCGGGATCGGATTGACTCGGATATACAGTTGTCGCGGTGTTGCGCAAAAGTTAAAATGTTGTAATCCCGCTGTCACCGAGGGTTTCTAGAATGCCACGCACTCGTCAAGGCAACGAGCTGCGGGCCATTCCCTGAAAGTGGTTCGGTTCCTTGTATATATGTCACCCAACGGAGTAGTTGCATGAAACTTGTAGACTTTTCGCGTCTTTCGCGCGTCTGGTCGGCGTTCATGGTGCTCGGCATGCTGGCGCTGGTCAGCCTGCCGGCGGCTGATGCCAACGCCCAGGCCACGTCCGCCGATCTTCGCGGTCGCGTTATCGCCGAGGATGGCAGCGCCGTATCCGGCGCCAACGTCCAGATCCTCCACGTGCCCTCGGGCACCGTCTCCGAAGCGGTCACCGGCGAGACCGGCGGCTTCTTCCGCGGCGGTCTCCGCGTCGGCGGCCCTTACCAGATCACCGTGACGGCCGAAGGATTCGAGGCCGCCCAGGAAGGCGACATCTACCTGGAGCCGGGCTCGCAGGATCCCCTGGTGTTCTCGCTCGGCGAGGCGGACCGCGACCTGGGCACCATCCAGGTGACCGGCACCGCCATCTCCGCGGCGACCGAGCTCAACAACGGCGTGGGCTCGACATTCAGCGCCCGCGACATCCAGAACCAGCCGGCGGCCGACCGCGACGTGATCGCCACCATGGCGCGCGATCCGCTGGTCCAGACCGAAGAAGTCGGCATCATGTCGGTGGCCGGCGTCAACCCGCGCTTCAACGCCTTTGCCATCGACGGCTCGCTGCAGCAGGACGACTTCGGCCTGTCCGACGGCACCTACGCCACGACGCGCTCGCCGATCAACCTCGACGCCATCGAGTCGGCCACGCTGGTCGCCTCCGACTACTCCGTGACCTCCAGCGGCTTCACCGGTGGCCTGGTTAACGTCGTGACCAAGTCGGGCACGAACGAGTTCGACGGCTCGCTGTACTACGCCTATCAGGACGATTCCATGATCGGCAACGACTACGACGGCGGCGAGTACGATCCCGGTGATTTCGAAGAGAAGGAATACGGTTTCACTCTTGGCGGTCCGATCGTCAAGGACAAGCTGTTCTTCTTCGTCTCCTACGATGAGTACGAAAACGCCGCTCCGGTCGATTTCTCGAACTCGGACCGCTTCAACGGCGTCGACCCGCAGTTCTTCGACACGGTTCGCCAGATCATCCAGGACAACTACGGATTCGATCCGGGCGGTCGTCCGCAGGTCGCCAACGTGCCCGAAACCTCGGAGCGCACGCTGGCCAAGATCGACTGGAACATCAACAACGATCATCGCCTGGCCCTGACCTACCAGAAGTCCGAAGAGAACGACACCAGCGTCGGTGCCACCGAATTCTCGGGTGCCTGGTACGACCTGCCGCGTGAGATCGAGGCCACCACGGTCGAACTCTTCTCGGACTGGACCTATAACTTCTCGACCAACCTGCGCGTCAACTACACCGAGAAGGTGCTCGGCCAGGATTGCCGTGCCGGCACGCAGTACGGCCAGATCTCGCTGGACTTCTTCGACCTCGACGGCATTGCCGGCACCCCACTCGAGGGGCTGCTGACCGAGGGCGGCGATTTCGTCGCCGGCTGTGACAACTTCCGCCACGCCAACGCCTTCGACGACGAGCGCCTGCAGGTCTTCGCCTCCGGCGAGTACTTCATGGGCGATCACCTGATCACCTTCGGTACCGAGTACCAGCAGTACGACGTCTTCAACGTCTTCATCCCGTTCTCGAACGGCGACTTCCAGTTCGACAGTTATGACGACCTGGTCAACGGCACGGCCGACGTGTTCTACAGCAACGTGTCGTCCAACGACGCCCAGCAGGGCGCCGCTCAGTGGGGCTACGACCACTGGGCCCTGTTCCTGCAGGACACCTGGTCGATCACGCCGGACTTCGAGCTGAGCTATGGTCTGCGCTACGAGCGCTTCGACCAGAGCGATGCGCCGGCCTACAGCCAGGCCGTCTACGACGAGTACGGCGTCGATACCAGCAACAACATCGACGGCAACGACCTGATCATGCCGCGCATCGGCTTCTTCTGGCGTCCGTGGAACCGCGCCAGCATCAGCGGCGGCTTCGGCCTGTTTGCCGGTGGCGATCCCAAGGTCTGGACCTCCAACGCCTTCCAGCAGGCTACCTTCGGCGCCTTCGCTTCCGACGTCCAGAACGTCGATATCACTCAGGTGCCGCAGGAACTGATCGACCAGGTGGCCCAGGGCACCGCCGTGCCGATCGACTACATCGCCGAAGACTTCGACACCCCGTCGGACTGGAAGGCTTCGCTGCGCTTCGAGCAGGCTTTCGACTTCGAGATCGGCGGCCTGGACCTGGGCGACGACTATCGCTTTACCGCCCAGTACCTCTACACCGAAGCCCGCGACGGCTTCATCTGGGAAAACGTGGCCCACACCAACGAGGCCGCGCTGCCGCTGGGCACCGCGCCGGACGGCCGGCCGATCTACGCCGACCTGGACGATCTGGGCATTCCCAACCTGACTCGCCTGACCAACAGCAGCGGCTCGAACAGCAGCGTCGTGTCGGTCAGCCTGGCCAAGTACTTCGACAGCGGCGTGAACTTCAACTTCAGCTACGCCTACCAGGACACCGAAATCGTTTCCGAGGGCACCTCCTCGCGCGGTATTTCCAACTGGCGTTCGCTGTTCGCCATCGACAAGAACAACCCCGATCCGCGCCTTTCGCCCTGGAACATCGAGCATTCGTTCAAGCTGAACCTGGGCTACGAGCGTGCCTTCTTCGGTAGCTATGCGACCCGCGTGGACCTGTTCGGTCGCGTGTTCAAGGGCGACGTGTTCAGCACCTCGTTCGACGTCGACGACGACAATGCCCTGTTCGGCCGCGCCGGCCTGGGTGAGGATCCGTACGACAACATCCCGCTCTACATTCCGGACTTCAATGGCGATCCGCGTGTGGTCTACGGCGCTGGCTTCGACGTCGATGCCTTCGCCCAGTACGTGCGTGACAACGGTATTCCGACCGGTCGGATCCACGAGCCGTACTCGTCGACCTCCAACGACTGGAACAATATCTGGGATCTGCGCTTCCAGCAGGAAATCCCGAGCATTCCGGGCCTGGATCGCTTCGTCGGCGAGAACCGCTTCAAGGTCGTCCTCGACATCGAGAACTTCCTGAACCTGATCAACGACGACTGGGGTCGCTACACCAACGGACCGTTCTTCGGTCAGGCGCCGATCGTGGACGCCGACCTGGTTTCGGCCGCCGACGTCGCCGCCAACGGCATCGACGGCGCCACGGCGCTGACCGGCGACCAGCCGCGTCAGGTCTGCCAGGCGTCCAGCGACTGCCTGTACCGTTACAACGAGTTCGACGGTGATCCCACCGCGTTTACCGATCGTCAGCGTTCGGTTTACGAAATCCGCCTGACCCTGCGCTATGATTTCTGATCAGCCGGCGTAATCAGGAAGAGAACCCGGCGGCGGTCGGGCTCTCGAAGGAAACGGCCAGCCCTCGTGCTGGCCGTTTCCGTTTCGGGCCGCCATAATGAACGGTTTGCACAAGCCACTAGACAAGATGAACGAATTTGCAGCGCACAGGAACGAAGAGCTCCGGGATACGGTTTCGACCAGCGTCTACCCGGCGCGAAGCCTCAAGGTACTTTCGCGCGCGGAAGTCGCGCGCCTGTCGGATGCCACCGAGGAAGTGGGCGGTCTGCTTCGCCAGGTAGCGCTCGCGGTCCTGACCTCGGGAGAGCAGGGCGACGACGCCGAGAAGATGCTCGAGACCTACAAGGATTTCCGCATCGAGGTTCACCAGGTCACTCGCGGCATGCGCATCGACCTGGAAAATGCCCCGGGCTGCGCGTTCGTCGACGGCGAGATGATCCGGGGTATCCGCGAACTGCTCTCGGCCGTCGTGCGCGACATCGTCTACTTCCACACCGAGATTCATCCCAGTCCGTATTTCGATCTCGACAGTTCGGAAGGGATCACCAACACCGTCTTCGAGATCCTGCGCAACGCCAAACTTCTGGACACGGATGTCGATCCTCGGATGGTCGTGTGCTGGGGCGGGCATTCGATCAGCAGCGAGGAATACGACTACACCAAGGAAACCGGCTATCAGCTGGGCCTGCGCGGCATGGACATCTGCACCGGCTGCGGACCCGGTGCCATGAAGGGCCCCATGAAGGGCGCGACCATCGCCCACGCCAAGCAGCGCACGCTGCCCGGTCGTTACGTGGGTATTTCCGAGCCCGGCATCATCGCCGCCGAATCGCCCAACCCGATCGTCAACGACCTGGTGATCATGCCCGACATCGAAAAGCGCCTCGAAGGCTTCGTGCGGCTGGGGCACGGCATTCTGGTATTCCCGGGTGGGGTGGGCACGGCCGAGGAAATCCTCTACCTGCTGGGCGTGCTGCTCAATCCCGACAATGCCGACATGCCGTTCCCGCTGGTGTTCACCGGGCCGGAGTCGGCGCGCGACTACTTCGAGGAAATCGATCGCTTCGTGGGCCTGACCCTGGGCGAGTCCGCCCGCGAGCGTTACCGCATCATCATCGACAACCCGGTCGCCGTGGCCCGCCACATGGCCGAAGGCATGCAGAAGGTCCGCCAGTGGCGCGTGGACACCAACGATGCCTTCTATTTCAACTGGAAGCTCACCACCGACGTCGGCTTCCAGGAGCCGTTCGAAGTCACCCACGAGAGCATGGCGAGCCTGGATATCTCGCCCGAATTGCCGGTCCACGAACTGGCCGCCAACCTGCGTCGTCTGTTCTCGGGCATCGTCACCGGCAACGTCAAGCCCAACGGCCTGCGCGCCATCCGCGAGCACGGGCCCTTCGAGATCAAGGGCGAACCCGCCATCCTGGCCGCGCTCGACGACCTGCTCAAGCGCTTCGTCGCCCAGCACCGCATGAAACTGCCCGGCGGCAAGCCGTACGAGCCCTGTTATCGGATTGTCGGATAAACAGAGGTTTCAGGGTTCAGGTTTCAGGTTTCAGGAGCGCCTGAGCGGGTGAGGGTGCGGTGCCGACAAGCGCGGCGCCGTGCCTGTTGATGACTGGAGAACCCGGGGGCTTCTGCGGAAGCCCGATCCCCGTTCATGTTTTCAGCTTCCACCATGCCCAGCCCGGCGAAGCCGGCCCCCAAACCGCCCCGCGCCGCCCGAACCCCGAACCCCGAACCCGGAACCCGGTCTCTTTCCTGAAACCTGAAACCTGAAACCTGAAACCTGAACTCCGTTCTCCATTCCACGCCACCAAGTCCCGGCCACTGATCCTTCGATCTCCCCCGCCGTCCCGTCCGTCCCAACTCCCTGAAACTGCTTGACACTCCGCGGTCCGAGGGCTATGGTGGCGCGAAGTGGGAAATTGTGGGAATAAGTGGTTCCTGAGTGGAAGTGAGTGCTGAGCCGTGTTTTTTGGTGAAACCGCCATCAATCTCGACGCCAAGGGCCGCATGG
>JAASTB010000113.1 GCA_021767625.1 Wenzhouxiangella sp. | reverse complement strand
TTACCCGATGAGAATCTTCCTGCCCCTGCTCGTACTTCTTTCGGCCTGCCCGCTTGCCTTCGCCCAGTCGCCCTACGCAGGCCAGCAGGACCGCGCCATCAAATCGCTGTCGAGTGAGCGGATGGCCGGGCTGGAGTCCGGGCACGGGCTCGGTTACGCGAAAGCGGCCGAGCTCAACGGTTATCCGGGGCCGAAGCACGTGCTGGAACTGGCCGACGAACTGGATCTGAGCGAGACGCAGCGGGCCCGGACCCGCGAGCTGTTCGAGGCCATGCAGGAACGGGCTTCCGCGCTGGGTCGTGAGTTGATCGCCGCGGAAGCGTCGCTGGACGCGGCCTTCGCCCGGGGCGACATTTCGCCCGAGCGCCTGGCCGAACTGGTTGCCGCCAGCGCTCGCATCGAGGGCGAGCTGCGTGGCGTCCACCTCGAGGCTCATCTCGACCAGGCAGCTTTGCTCGACGGTGAGCAGATGGCGAGATACGTTCGCCTGCGCGGTTACGCCGCTGGTCAGCACGAACACCACCATCGCCACCGAAACTGATCGTCTTCGGGGCGGGGGCGCCGAATCATGCACCTGGATATCCGAAAGAAGCTCAAGAACGCCCCCTGGACCCTGATCGTCTCGCTGGCGATCATGGCCGGCTTCGTGGTCATGGGTGCGCGGATGCCCGGGCAGCTGGCCGAGGGCGCCGACCGGGTGCTGGAATTCACCACCAGCCATTTCGGCTGGCTGTACCTGTTCGCCACGACGGGTTTCCTGATCTTCTGCGTCGGCGTCGGCTTCAGCGTCTACGGGCGGATCCGCCTGGGCGCGGACGGCGAGGCACCGGAGTTTCCCTACCCGACCTGGCTGGGCATGATCTTCTCGGCCGGCATGGGCGTAGGCCTGGTGTTCTGGGGCGTGGCCGAACCGATGAGCCACTACGTGGCCTCGCCCCTGGGCATGGCCGACCCGCGCAGCGCCGAGGCTGCCGAGCTGGGCATGCAGTATTCCTTCTTTCACTGGGGCTTTCACCAGTGGGCCAATTTCGGCGTGGTCGGACTGGCCATTGCCTACGCGCGCTTCCGCCTGGGCCGGCCCGGGCTGATCAGCGAGACCTTCCGCGCCAGCCTGGGCGACCGGGTCGACGGGCCGGCAGGCTACGCGATCAATACCCTGGCCGTGCTCTCGACCGTGTTCGGGGTGGCCACCACCCTGGGTTTGGGCATCATCCAGATCAACAGCGGCCTGGGCACGGTCGCCGGCGTCGGTTTCGGCCTGGACAACCAGCTGGCGATTCTCGCCGGAATCGCGGTGATCTTCCTGCTCGCCTCGCTGACGCCGCTGGAGGCGGGCATTCGCTGGATCAGCGATGCCAACATGCTGTTGGCCGGCCTGGTGCTGGTGTTCGTGTTCTTCGCCGGGCCCACCGACTTCATCACGGCGGTGCTGACCAATGCCCTGGGCGACTACTTCGCCAACCTGATCGGCATGAGCCTGGTGATGGAGCCCTACACCGGCGAGGACTGGGTGGAGCGCTGGACGATCTTCTACTGGGCCTGGGGCCTGGCCTGGGCACCCTTCGTGGGCAGCTTCATCGCCCGCATCTCGCGCGGTCGGACGGTGCGCGAGTTCGTGCTCGGCGTCATCGGCGTGCCGGTGTTGCTCAGCATGGTCTGGTTTGCCACCTTCGGCGGCAGCGCGCTGTACTTCGAGCTGTTCGAGAACGCCGGCCTGGCCGATGCGGTGACCACCGAGATGAGCTCGGCGCTGTTTCGCATGCTCGAGCTGCTGCCGGCCGCGGGCGTGCTGGGCATCGCGGTGCTCGTGTTGATCGTGCTGTTCGTGATCACCTCGGCCAACTCGGCGACCTTCGTGCTGGGCATGTTCACCAGTAACGGGCGGCTCAATCCGGGCCGGCCGACGCGCCTGACCTGGGGCGTGGTCACGGTGCTGGTCACCGGCGTGCTGCTGGTCAGCGGGGGGCTGGGCGCGCTGCAGACCATCTCGATCATCGCCGCCTTTCCCTTCATGGTGCTGATGATCTTCATGGCCACCTCCCTGCTGCGCGCCTTTCGCGACGAGCAGCGCCAGCAGGAACTGCACGAGGCCCTGCTGCGCGAGCGCATCCAGCGCCTGCTCGAGGAGCACGATGCGCAACGCCGCGACCGGGATGCCGGCGAGGGGAGCGGGTCGGTTGCAGACACGCAGGCGGGAAGCGAAGAGCGGGAGTGAGACAGCTCAGCGGGCTGGCAGAGTTCTCCGGTCCTTCCCGAACGCCGATGGGCCCGATGATGTCGATGTATCACTCGGCCCGCGACATGGGCCGAGAGCAACGGCGCGCGCCTAGGGCAAGCGGCGCTCCCCCGGATCGAATTCGTCCAGCCGCGCGCCCTCGAAATAGCGCAGGCGGCAGAAATCCCCGCGTTCGTTGATGCCCACGAAGGACAGGCCGGTAATCGGCCAGTGAGCCTCGGTGTGGTAGCGGTTGAGACCCTGGTTCTCGATCTCGGCGTAGAGACCGAGTCCGCGCGTGTCACGGCCGGAAGCGAAGCGTTGCTGGTGCCAATCGAAGGAGGCCAGGAAGAGATCGAAGGCCGCATTGCGCTGGCGCTGGTCGCCAGCGACGAAAGTGCGGTAGTTCCACATCGGCACTTCCAGACGCGGGGGCGTGGCGAGAAAGCTGGTGCTGACCCCGGCGATCGCGCTGGTTTCGGGATCGACGGCGACGATCAGGAGCTGCTCGAGGCGTCTTCGGATGCGCTCCTCGTCCAGGCCGACTTCTTCCTGCCAGAGCGAACGCGCCCCAGCGAGCAGGTCGGGCTCCGGTGTTTCGCGCAGGTTGTAGAGGGCGAAGGAAGAGCGCTTCAAGCGTCGCCTCCCCACTGCAGCCGGCGGTTTTCGAAGTAGCGCAGGCGCAGCAGCGCGCCGTCGGGCGCGCGCCCGGCGTGCAGCAGGCCGCTCCCGGGCCAGACGGCTTGCGGAAAGGCCGCGGGCAGGCGCGCATCGGTCACCCGCACCAGCATGCCCAGGGTGTCATCGTCCGGCGGGCTGGAAGAGAGCTGCCGCCATCCGGCCTCGATCAGGCGCATCGCCCGATCCGGCGTGTCGAAGGCCTCGGTCAACAGGTAGCGGAAGAGTTGCATGGGCTGGTTGGCAAGCGCCGGAATGGCCGCGCCATGGCTGCCGCAAGTGCCGACCAGTTCACCGTCCGGACCGCGTGCGAGGAGGCGAAGGCGTGCCAGGCGCCGCTCGAGCTGCCCCTCGGCCAGGCCGCCCTCGCGCATCCAGAAGCGGCCCACCTCTTCACGCAATGCGCTCGCGGGGAAAGCGGATACGGTCTCGATCGACAGCGCGTTCTCAACGCTCATCAGTCCGCCGCCGTGCGCACCACTTCGGCCAGCGCTTCGTCGGGCAGGGCGTATGAAATCGGAATGCGCGGGTCGTTGACGCCGAGCACGTCGGGGAAACGCTGGCCGGCGAGCACGGAGACGGCGAAGACTTCCTGCACCGCGTCCTCGAACTTGAGGAAGGCGACGACCTTGGCCGTGCGCAGGTCAACGACCCAGACGCCGCAGTTGCGCTCGTCGACGCGTTCGGTCAGCCGAATGCCCGAGAAGACGGCCGACTCGCGCACCTGCGAGAGGCCGATGAAGGCGAAGGGCCCGAGGAAGTCCAGGCCTCGCGTGAAGCCCGGCAGCTCCACCACGGTATCGACCTGTCCCGTCGCCGGGTCGACCTTGGCCAGCGAGCCGTTGCCGGATTCCAGAACCCAGAGCTTGCCGTCGTACAGGCGCGGCGAGTGCGGCATGGACAGCCCGCGGCAGATGATTTCGCCGGACTCGACATCCATGATGATGCCGCCGCCGGCCTTGTTGTCGCGCCAGCCCCCGGCGCGGTCGGTCGAGCCCAGCGCGGTGACGTACTTGGGCTTGCCGTCGACGATCTCCAGGCCGTTGAGGTGGCAGCGATCTTCCGGCGCATACCCGCTGATGAACTTCGGACGCCAGCGCGGCACGAAGCTGTGATCGTCATCGAGGGTGCACAGGCAGGAAAAGCGGGTGTTGACCAGCCACAGGCCCTCGTCGCCGAAAGCCATCTCGTGGATGTCGATGTTGCCGGTGATCTTGATGTTGCGCGGCAGGTAGGCCGCGTCGTGGCGCCCCTGCGGTTCGAGCTGGCGCGCCACGTCGACCATGTTGCGGTATTCCTCCACGGTCCAGGCCGTTCCCACGGCAAGGCGTCCCTTGCGGTCGTAGGCCAGCCCCATCGGCCGGTTGTAGACGTGGAAGTGGGTGTTCAGGCCGCCGTTGTTCTCGCGCAGGATGGCCAGCTTGCCGGCCTGGTAAGTGGTCACCAGCAGGGAGGCGCCGAGCTGGTTGAGCAGCTGGGGAAAGCTGCGGGTGTGCACGCTGCGAAGCGGGGCGTGCGGATCGATTGGCTGCTGCGCCGGCTCGTTCCCGCCCGCCTGTGGTTGTCCGGCGGGCGTTTGCGCGGCTTGCGGAGCCTGTGCTGCCGGCGGTGGTTCGTTCGGAGCGGCGCCGGCATAAGGTTCGCTCGCATAGGCCGTTTCGCCACCTGCCTGGCCGGTCGGCGTCTGCGGGCCGACCGCCTGGGCGCGCGCGTGCGGCGACTGGCCGGGGCGGCCGAGGATTTCGTCGAGGCTTGCCCGGGGGATGACCTCGATGGCCCGGCCCTGCGCATCGTGCATGGCGCCCGAGAACAGGAGCGCGTGGGCGCGCTCGATGGCCATCACGTCGTTGTCCAGGCGCCAGGGATGGGCGTACTGGACGAACTGCGACCAGACCTGTTCCAGGGCCTGGCGGCAGGCCGCGCGGCCGGACTCGCTGTCGCCGTGCTGGGCGGTGGCTGCCTGCCACTGGCGCAGGAAGGAATCGATCGAGGACTGCAGCCGCTCGAGCGCGCGCGGCTTGCCGTCCGCCGATTCGCGCATTTCCTCGACAACGGTGCGGGCGAGCTGGCCGATTTCGGCCGTCGAGCGGATGGGCGGAACCGACAGGCGCTCGGTTTCGAGCTGCTCGAGTGCCTTGTCGCCGGCCTGCCCGGGATGAATGCTTCGCTGCGACATGCCGGGCGCCTCGTCCCCGGATTGCGGACGGTCGGCGGAGGCCACCATGGACCAGAAAGCCGCCGAACCCACGGTATCGACGAGCAACACCGAGGCCGAATGCCCGTCCGGGGCGGCGAAGCGCCAGCCTCGCCAGCCGTCGATGAGCCAGACGCTGCCGCCGGGCGCCTCAACTCGTTGCCCGCCGACTTCCAGTACGGCCGATTGGCCCAGCACGAACACCAGGCGGCCGTGGTCCTGCCAGTAGGCGTCGAGATCGTGACGTCGGTCGCTGCTGTGGCCCGGCGGCAGGGTCGCGAGCCGGGCCGGCCCGAGCACCACGCCGGGCGCGGCCAGCAGTCCCGCCACCGCGGGTGATTTCTCCATCGCCGCCGTGGGGCGGACCTGCCCCGTCGCTTCATCCGGTGCCAGCAGCGCCACCGTGGCGCCGGTCGAGTCGGCTCGTGCCGAATCGGGCGGTGCCAGTCTGTCCAGGCTTTCTTGAAGTTCGGTCGTGTCGAATCGCCAGGGCAGGCGAATCAGGGGGGCGTCGAGTTTCATCGGGATCGGAGCGGAAGGACGGGCGAATTCGGCCGCCATTATGCATGTCTGGGCGGTAAATGCATAAAGGCGCTCGTGAAGGCGCATTGCGCGGGCGTCATGCACGGCCCGCGCAACATCGAATCCCGCTTCAGTTTCGAACCAGGCGGCACTCGCCGAGCGAGCGACCGTCCAGCTCGCCTTCGGCCCGGTCGCCTTCGATCGTGAACGCCAGATCGACTTCCCTGTATTCCCCTTCGCCGACCCGATCGAGAACGTGGATGCGCTGGCCGTGGCGCAGCGCCATGTGCCGCGCCCCGATCCGTGCCTCGACCGGCCCGGCCTCGCATTCGAAGCGTTCGACGCGGTAGCCGGGCGGCTCACCGCCGTCGAGATAGGGCAGGAAGGTTTCCAGGCGGCCCTCGTGCTCGGCCGGCTCGAGGTCCAGCAGGTGGGCCATCAGCGGGTACAGGCTGACGCTGCGAACGGCGGGACTGCGCCCACCCGGGATGAAGTCCGGTCCGCGCGCTACGAAGATGCCGTGCATTTCCGCGAGGGCCGGATCCCAGCCGTGCATGCCCTTGGGCGGATTGGGGTTGGCCATGTAGGGCTTGCTAGAGATCAGCCAGCCCGGGTCGGCCTCGACGAGCACGTCGGGGACGCGGTAGTGGCTGCCGAAGCGATAGCGGTCCGGGATTTCCTCGCGCGTCCAGGCGCGCAGCTGCGCCACGCCTTCGAGTGCGGCGACGATTTCCTCTGCGGACATCTCGCGCGCCCAGATCTGCGCCGCCGGGCCCCAGTCGGAGACGTGCACCTTCGACAGGTCGATGTGCTCGTCGAGCGCAACGACGCGATCGGGGCTGACCGTAGACATGCCGTGGTCGGACACCAGGACGATGTTGATCTCGTCGAGCCGGCCCATCGCTTCGAGTTCCGAGAACAGGCGGCCGAGCTCGCGGTCGATTCCGGCGGCGGCCGACAACGCCGCGGGTGAGGCGGGACCGTCGCCGTGGCCGCGCGAGTCGACGCGACTGAAGTAGAGCGTAAGGAAATCGGGGCGTTCCGACGCCGGCATCGCGAGCCATTCCAGCACCTGGTCGATCCGTTCTTCATGGGGCACGCGTCCGTCGTAGGCGCGGTAGTGGGTCGGTCGGGTGCGCTGGATCATCGCCTCGGAACCGGGCCAGAAATACGTGGCCGCGATCAGGCCCTGCTGCTCGGCGGTCACCCAGATCGGCTCGCCGCCCTGGTACCAGAAGCCGTCGTTGACCGCCTCGCGGTCGCCGAGGGAGAAGCTCGCTTCGCGGCGGGGATCCCACATGTTGTTGGCAACCACGCCGTGGGTGCCGGGATGCCGGCCGGTCACCATCGTGTAGTGGGTGGCGAATGTCTTGGTCGGGAAGGCGTGGTGCAGGCTGTCGGCGTACAGGCCCTCGCGGATCATGCGGTCGATGGCCGGGCTGTCGAACTGCTCGATGTAGTCGTGGCGGAAGCCGTCGATCGAGATCAGCAGCAGGGGCGTCGGCTTGCCGGTATCGCGGTCGGACGGGCCGGCCTGGCAGGCCGCGAGGAGCAACAGCGGCAGCAGGAGGGCAAGCGGGACGAGGCGGTGGCGGAAGTCTTTCATGGAATGCTTCGGTGAATGCACAGCCGCTCATATTAATCGCTGGGCTGCTGCGAATTCATGAAAACCGGCGCCGGATTCGGTGACCGGATCGGCGCGCGAAATCCGTTCTTATCAGC
>JAASTB010000112.1 GCA_021767625.1 Wenzhouxiangella sp. | reverse complement strand
GGCGACAGCCTCACGATCGTGAGCGTGACCCAGCCGGCCAACGGCCAGGCTTCGGCCAGCGGCGGCCAGGTGCTCTACACGCCGAACGCGGGCTTCACCGGAACCGACAGCTTCAGCTACACCGTCGAGGACGGTTTCGGCGGCGAGGCCAGCGCGACGGTGACCGTGACCGTCCAGTCGCCCAACCAGCCGCCCGTGGTGGGCGACCTGACCGCCGCGACGCTGCGCAACCAGCCGGTCGACATCGATGTGCTGGCTGCCGCCAGCGATCCCGATGGCGATGCATTGAGCATTGCGGGATTCACGCAACCCGGAAACGGCACCGTGACGCAGTCGGGAGACCTGCTGCGCTACTTGCCGAACGACGAGTTCGTCGGCGACGACAGCTTCACCTACACGATCAGCGACGGCCGCGGCGGTGAGGCAACGGCAAGCGTGACCATCGAAGTCGCCTTCGCCAACCGCGCCCCTGTGGCCAACCCGGACCTGGCCAGCACCCCTGCCGGCCAGGCGGTGACTGTCGATGTGCTGGCCAATGACTTCGATCCGGATGGCGATCCGCTGGAGATCATCTCCGTGGAGCAGTGGTATGGAAGTCCGGCGCAGTACACCGTCAACGGAGACGGAACGATCACCTTCCAGGTCAGTGAAACCTGCAATGGACGCAACCGGTTCCGCTACACGATCAGCGATCCGTCGGGCGCCACCGCGACCGCCAACGTGGAGGTCACGCGCATCGACGGCGGCGAGACGACCCAGTCGGAAATCGAGTGCGGTAACTGGTAATCAGTGAGTAGTCAGGCGCCGAGCAGGCGCCTGAGCTTTTCGATCACCATTTCCGGGGTGATGAGTTCCATCACCCCGGGACGCTCGAGCCGCTTGCCCCAGCGCAGTTCTTCCGGTTTCCGGCCGGCGAATTCGCGAGCCGCCTGGGGAAAGCGGTCGACGGTGTGCTCCAGGCTGTCGATGGGCCCCGATCGCCGGGCCCAGGTGGCCGCATAGAGTCCCACGACCGGGGTGCCCATGGCATCGGCAAAGTGGGCCGGCCCGGAGTCGGGGGCGATCACGCAGGCGGCCCGCTCGAACATCGCCAGGGCCTGCTTGATCGTGTCTTGCCCGATCAGGTTGAGCACGGCATTGCGGGCCTTCGCCTCGATGGCTCGTCCCAGTTCCTGTTCGGCCGGCCCCGGCCCGCCCATCAGGATCACGGGACGCCCGGTCTCATCCACGATCCAGTCGGCCACGGCGGCGTAACCTTCAGCGTTCCAGTTGCGTCCAGCGTGACTCGAAGCCGGACTGATGATCACGGCGCGCCTCTCCTCGGGTTGGTGCCTCCGCGCGAAAGCGCGGGCTTCCCCGGGCACGGGCAGGCGCCGGTCGATGCCCTCGGTGGGCAAGCCCAGGTAACGGGCGAACTCCAGGAAAGCGTGCACCTGATGCTGGAACGAGACGGAGCGGATCCGCTCGTTGATGACCAGGCCGTGCCCCGGCCGGGATCGTGCTCGGTCGAAGCCGATGCGCCGGTCGGCACGCACGAGGCTGGCAAGAAGCGTCGAGCGCTGCGAGACCTGGGCGAGCAGCAGCGTATCGAAGCGGCGCCCATTCAGCTGGCTGCGGGCACCCTTGAAGCCGGCGAAAGCGCCGCGCTTGTCGAATACAATGAACTCGACGCCGGGGAGATCGTGCACCAGTCGATGCTCGGCCTTGCCGACGATCCAGGTCAGGGCCGTTTCCGGCCAGGCGCGCTGGACGGCGCGTACAAGCGGTACGGTATTGCAAACGTCCCCGAGCGCCGAAAGGCGCAGGAGGCAAAGGGATCCGGGCGGTTCTTTCGTCTGGGGATCGGGCACGATACGGCGAAACTCAATCGGAAAGCGACCGGGGCAATATGCCGGAATCGGAACTGCAAGCAGGCTCTCTGCATATTCTATATGACCCGTCGGCCCTCGACGTGGTCAGCCCCGAGTGGCTCGAGCCCGGGTTCTGGCGAATTCGGGACGCCGTGCTGGCGGAATTCGGAGGGCGCGGCCAGGCACTGGCTGTCACCACCGACGCCGGCCCGGCCGTTCTTCGCCGCTACCTGCGCGGCGGCATGGTCGCGCGCGTCAGCAAAGAGCGGTATTTTTTCACCGGTTACGCGCGCAGCCGCAGTTTCCGTGAGTTCAGAATCCTCGCAAGGTTGCGCCAACTCGAACTGCCGGTGCCGGTACCGTTGATCGCCGGCTGCCAGCGCCTGGGCCTGACCTATCGCGCCGCCATACTGACGCGGCTGATCGAGAACACCATCAGTCTGCCGCAGGCGGCCGACATCCTCGAAGAGTTTCACTGGCGCCGCCTGGGCCGAACCTTGCAGCGCTTCTTCGCCGCCGGCGTCATCCACCCCGACCTCAACGCCCACAACCTGCTCATCGACGGCGACGGCCATTGGCACGTCATCGACTTCGACCGAGCCCGGATCGAGAACAAGCCCGTCGATCCCGAACCCATGCTGAAACGCCTCGAGCGCTCGCTCGACAAGCTCGGGATCGACGGCGATCGCCAGCGGCTCAGAAGTGCTCTCGCCAACGCCAAGTAGGTGCTTGTGCCACTACGGTGAAAGAAATGCCGCCTTGGTTGTAGTACTGGGTAACCAATTTACGGGAGTGCCTGCACGATGAACCATTGCAAATCGAATCTACGCCTCGCTGCCTTTCTAATGGCTTTGGCCCTGATGCTCACGGCGTGTAACCAGTCGAGCACTCCCGACTCTGAGGAGTCGGTACTGCGCGTCCATGATGTCACTGGCCTACAGATCGATACCCTGGACGAGAAACTCAACGAGCTTCTTTCCCGCGAGGATCTTCCACTTCGCGGCAGGGTGGAGTTGCTCGATGAGAATCGCCTTGCGGTCAACGCCTCGCGCTTTCTTCAGGACGAAATCGCTGCCATGATCGATCAGCTTCGGGTTTCGGATTCGACGGACGCTATCGAGCGGCCGTTTAGAGTCCAGTACTGGTTCCTGCGCATGGCCAAGGATACGAGTAGCGAGGACGTTCCCGACGACATCCTGTCGGATCTGAAGCCAATGCTCGATCGGTTTGATGGATACTCGCTGTCGGTCGAAGACTATCTGGAGACGCACCACAGGGCAGCCAGCAACGTAGGCCACGTCCGCTCGGGTCGAGGAACGTATGTCTCGATGCACAGCGTCCAGGCCACCGAAGAGGGCGTTGCCCTGCATGCTCGAATTCATTCGCCCGGACAGTCGTCCTCGATCAACTACGAGGTCAATCACGAACTGAAACCGGGAAGGGCGCTCGTTCTGGGCAAGGTGCATGATGGTGGAAACGACGAGCAGGCCTCCTACCAGGTTCTGGTTGCCCGAGTTGAATGGACCGACTCAGCGGACTGAGCCGAACTCGTGCTGTCCAGGCAAGGATTGGAGGCGGCCTATGTCCGACTGGAGCGCCCGCTTTACAACTACCTGTATCGGTGGTTTTGGCATCCGGAGACCTGTTGCGACCTCATCCACGACGCCTTCGAACGCATTTGGCGAAAGCGAGCCGATATCGACGAAGGCCGCATTGACGCACTGGTGTGGACGACGGTGATCAATCTCGGGCGCAACCGGCATCGCCGGGACAAGCTGCTGGATTGGATGCCCCTGCCGCCGACGCTGACCGGCGCTTCCAAGCCGGACCAGGAAGCCGAACTGGGCGAACGCAACCGGCGGCTGCGCGACGCGCTGGACCGTTTGCCCGACATGTCCAGAGAAGTGGTGTTGTTGGATATCTTCTGCGGCATCCCGCCCGACCGGCTGGCCTCCCTGCTGCGTATTCCGGCCGGAACGCTGGCCTCGCGCAAGCATGCTG
The DNA here is from genome assembly GCA_021767625.1 of Wenzhouxiangella sp. Lineage (GTDB taxonomy): Bacteria > Pseudomonadota > Gammaproteobacteria > Xanthomonadales > Wenzhouxiangellaceae > Wenzhouxiangella. The sequence goes on along the minus strand of JAASTB010000112.1, from coordinate 3,546 downwards.
CGGTCAGGCGACTGAAGGAATTGCTCGATGAGTAGAATGGAACAGCACTTTCCGAGCCTCGAACCGCCGCCGGGAGGGCTCGGCCGCTTGCGGGAGAGACTGGATCGACCGTCAAGACGAGCATCGGGATTTCGCCCAGTTGCCGCGGCGGCCGTGGTGCTCGCCATCCTGGTATTTGTGCCCTGGTTGCTGGAACTAGTGCATACCCGCCAGAATCAGTCGCTGCAGATCGAAGAACTTCGCCGCACTCTGGCCGAACATCGTGTACCCCCGCTGGTCATCGATGGCCAACGGCCCAGGCAGCTTGAACTGGACTCGGAACGATTAGAGGCCTATTTTCTCGACGCCGAGCAGTGAGCCGGCGTTGCGCCTATTCCATCAACGATTTGCGTGCCATGCCCAGCACGGAGTCCTCGGGGAAGCCGTCGTCCTTCCAGATGCCGGCGGTCTTGCCGGTCAGTCGCTCGAGGGCCTCGGCGATGCTCGCGGCGGCCATGACGTGGAACTGGTCGTTGGTGCAGGCCTTGATGACGCGTTTGTCCAGGGCCAGGCGATCCTTGTCCACGGCGGGGATGATGACGCCTTGCTGGCCGTTGAGTCCCACCCGGTTGCAGGCGTCGAAGAATCCTTCGATACGCTCGTTGACGTAGTCCACGCGGCCCACCTGGCCGCGAGCGTCGACGCTGCCGATGACGGCCAGTTCCTGCCGGATCGACAGGCCCGCCAGTGCGGCGAGCAGGCCGCAGGCCTGGCCGAGCAGGGTCGATGCCGCGTCCTCCGGTGCCACCGCGGGATCGAGGGTCATCGCCACGCGCAGGTCGGGCAGGGCGTCGAGGTGCAACAGCTCGGTGAGCATCGGCAGCAGGAATTGCCGAACCGGCAGTTCGCCTTCGCCGCTTTCCAGCGAGATGCCGTTGCCGGAGCCATGTGCTGCGGTCAGGCTCAGGCGGGCCGGTGCGCCGAACATCTCGTCAGCCAGGCGCTCGCGGCTGATCACGTTGAGCTGGCCGGCCGAGCGGCCGCGCAGTCGGATCAGGCCGCTGTCGACGATGTGCTGGATTCTTCCCGCCGCTGGCAGGCCGGCCCGGTGTCGAATCCTGCCGAATGCGGCTTCGACGTGCTCGCGGCCGATTTCGGTCTCGTCGTCTTCGGCAGCTAGAAAGGCGGCCTCCCGGACGATCTCGGCGAGCCTGCCGACACGCGTGGTCAGTCTTCCCGGCTGATCCGACAGACGGGCGCTGATTTCGACGACGGCGGTAAGCCCCGGACGCGTCAGCGGCAGCAGGTCTTCGCGCTGCACCACCGCGGAAACGAACCGACAGGTCCGGTCAATGCCTTCGGCATCCCGCTGCACGCTGGCTTCTAGATCGGCCAGCAGGCGAAAGCGCCGGGAAAACTCCCGGCTGATGGATTCCAGTTGCGTGTAGGCGGCCGCATCTCCGACCAGGATGACGCCCACGTCGATGGGTACGGCTTCCGGCCTCAGGGACTGGGCAGCCTGGCTCCAGTCGGCCGTCGGCGCGGCGATGGAAACCTCGCCGGCGCGCAGGATGCGCAGCAGTTGGCGGAATACGCCGGGTTCGCTGGCCAGGTCTTCGGCATCGAGAATCAGGAAGCCGCCGTCGGCCTGGATCAGGGTGCCCGAGCGGATGCCCTGGAAGGACGCAACGGCCCGGCCGCCGCTTCGCCAGGCCGGATCGACCGTGCCGAACAGGCTGGCCGGAGAAATCGAACTGGTCGAGATGGCCGGGGCGCCGCTGTCTTCCCGGCCCATGTTGAGTACGTTGACGCCGTAGAGCACGGTCGGGTCGGCAAGCTGGCTGGTTTCGTGCCCGATGCGTTTTTCCAGCACGTCGTCGATGACCTCGCGCAGGTACACCTCGATGCCGTCGGCCTTGAAGCGTTGCGAGACCTCGGCTGTCATCTCGCCCATGATGCGAGCGGTTTCGGTAATATCGATCTGCTCGATGTGCTGCTGGGCCTGCTGCCACTTCTTGCGGATCTGGCGTGAGATCTTGTTGATCTCTTCGTCGTAGGACTTGATCCGCTCCTCGAACTTCTTGCGGTCTTCCTCGGTGGCTTGCTTGCGCGCCACCATGTTGCGGAACTCCTCCTGGGAGACGGGCTTGCCCATGATGCGCACCGAAACCTGCAAGCGCGCATTGGGCCCGGCCTGGCTGCGGATCAGCGCCAGGCCTTCGGCCTCGAGCTTCTTCTCCAGCGGCCGCAGCAGCAAGCGGATATCGCGCTCGGCGGCCTCGCGGCGGGCCTCGCGGCGGCCTCGGATCGGGTCGTTGGCGAGGATGTCCGGCAGGCGCTCGCGCACGAACAACGCAATGCGGTGCATCTGTTTCTGGAAAGGGCGTCCCTCGCCGCGCGGCAGGATGATCAGTCGGGGGCGATCGGGGTTGGAGAAGTTGTGGACGAAGCAGAAGTCGCGGTTCTGGCGCGCCCCGGGGCGCAAGCTGCCGAAAAGGCTGTCGAGCAGTCTGCGCCGACCGCTGCCGCGCGGGCCGCGCAGAAAGACGTGCTGGTTGTGGCCCGGACTGGCAATGCCGTAATGGAGGGCCTCGAGCGCCGCGTCCTGGCCTAACGTGCCGTCCAGAACCGGGATGTCGCGCGTGGAATCGCCGGGAATGTCGTCGCCGTCGGGCTGCCAGCGCAGGCGCTCGGGTGGAATCGCGTGCCGGGCCACGTTACGCCCTTCCCTGATGCTTGTTCATGTTGCCTCCCGTGTTCTCCAATCCCCCGTGAACTGTGGTCATACTACACTCGCGCCGCCTCGCGCGTCTCCCGCCGGGCCGCCGACTCGGCAAAGCTGATCCAGGCCTCCGCCGTCGGCCGCGGCTTCTCGATCATCGGCAGGTGACCGGTGGCCGGCATCAGCAGGGTTTGAGCCTGGGGCATGCTTTCCGAAAGCAGCTTGAGCCCGTCGGGGTGAAGCACCTGGTCGGCCTGGCCCCACACGATCAGGGCCGGCATGTCGAGACCGCGGGCGAGTTCTTCCAGCGGCGTCGAGTGAAATCGGATGGCATCGAAAATGCCCTGCGCCCGCTCGGCGTGGCGCGCGGCACGATCGGCCAGTTGCCGCGCCAGGGGCCGGGGCAGCCAGGGCGGGCGCACGAAGCAGTAGTCCATCAGGCCCTGGAAGTCCTTGCGATCGCGCACGACCAGAGCGTTGTGGCCGCCCTGGTAGACGACCTCGAAAAGCGGAGAAAGGGGCGCGGTCTGGAGACCGCCGGGATTCATCAGCCAAAGGGCGCGAACCCGGTCTGGCGCAATGCACGCCAGGGCGCAGGCCACATAGCCCCCCATGGAATTGCCGCCGAGGTAGAAGCGTTCGATGCCCAGCTCGTCGAGAAGGGCCAGGACGCGCCGGGCCTGCGAGTCCACGTCATAGTCGAGTTCGTCCTCGAAGGCGGTCTGGCCGAAGCCGGGCAGGTCGGGTGCGATGACGCGGAAATGAGCGCCGAGCAGACGCGAGACGCGGGCGAAATGATAGCCGTCGCCGTTGAAACCGTGCAGGAGCACCAGCGGCTCGCCGTG
>JAASTB010000111.1 GCA_021767625.1 Wenzhouxiangella sp. | reverse complement strand
TGCAGCCAGACGTGGCGGGCCCCGGTCGTGATACCCCAGCCTGCGCCCAGCAGAATCGGCACGCCGTAAACCCAACGCCCCCACGACTTTGGACCGTGGATCGCGCCCAGCAGGGCGAACAGCCCCATCAGCATGAACCCCAGGCGCTGGAGTATGCAAAGCGGACAGGGTTCGAGGCCGAGCTGGAACTGCGCGTAGTAGGCGTAAGCCAGAAGCGCCGCACAGGCCGAGAAAACCAACAGGAATGGGGTTCTACCCCGGGTCAAGTTCTTCATCCCGATATTGTATTCAATTATCGTTGGCGGCACCTAGTGGCGGCTCCAGGCGCGCCCGGTCGCCCGGCAGCCCCTCTTCCTGCAGCAGCAGATGCTCGATGCGCTGCTGAGCCGTCTCGTCCGAAACGATACCGACGTGTCCGGAGTCCACACCGAATACCGATACAGCCTGCCGCTGGATCGAGGCCGGGAGCATGCTGGCCAGAGCGGCGACGCCGTCGCTCGATTCCGAAGACAACCATCCGGATTCGCCGAAACTGAACAGCAGGTGATGGGGCGGCATCCGATCGTTCGCCGACGCGCGCGACAGACTCTCCAGGAACGAGCTTCCGCTGGCCATGTCGCGCCACACCGGCACCACGACGGGCGAGTGGTCGACGCCCTGCCGCGCCGAGGGATAGCCGTTCCAGGGCGTCGACAGGCTGATGAAGGAGGCGACGTCGGCGCGCTCCGATCCACCGACCCGATCCATGAACCAAGCCCGGGCGATCAGCCCGCCCATGCTGTGAGCCACGACGTGATAGCGCTGCAGTCCGTGCCGGTGTTCGAGCTCGCGCATGATGCGGTCGAGGTGCCAGGCCACCTGCCGGATGCGCAATCCGGACGCATAGTAGAAGTACATCGGCTGGAAGCGTTCGCCGTCCAGGAATTCGATCAGCGGCTCCAGCACCCGCGGCGATCCGTTGATGCCGTGAACAAAGAGCACCGGCGTGCGTTTCGCATCCAGGGGTTCACGCAGATAGATACCCGAATGGCCCGCCCGAAGGAAATCCACCGGACGCCACAGGCTGTTGCGGGCCGTTTCGGCATCGAATCGCGGATCGCTCAAGGGCACGACTTCGCCGAAGGATGTCAGCTGCCCGAGACTGACCGCCGACTCCATCGCTCCGGAAACCAGGCTGCGGCTACCCTTGACGGACAAGCCCTCGCGGGATTCGAGTCGATCTTCACGCGCCAGGTTGATCCGCTCTTGCTGCAGCTGCTGCCCGACGCCGCAGTCGACCACCTGCCCGCCGTAGGCATGTCGGGCCGGTTCGTCATCGTCGAGCTCCAGGTCATCGTCGCGATCGGCAAAGGCAAGAAACCGGTAATCGCCCGGTGCAAGGGCGAAACTGAAACCACCGGACCGATCGGCCAGGGTGTAATCGACAGGGCGAGGAACCCGGCCCTCGTCCGCCGCGCCCGGCACCATGGCGACCATGACCAGTTGCCCTTCCTGGTCCGCCGGCCCGACCGTCCCCTCGATCAGGCAGGCCTGGTCGATCATTTCGACCTGCCGCTGCAAATCGCGCAGCATGCAGCCCGGCGCGAGAAAGACACTCAGGGCAACAATCGCCGTCAAGCGACCATAACCCGCCCCCTTGCCCGCATTGCGATGCAACTCGATCACGCCGTAATCTCCCGTCCCGATTCGAACACTTCCACCCCGATCAAACTTGTCCCATCGGGCCGAAAAATAGTATACAGGGCGTGCAAGGGGCCCCGAACCGCTCCCTCGGAGATCTCGCCATGATGCGATCGCGCGCCAGCAGTTCCCGAAGCCTCACGGAGATGATCCGGGACAATCCCTTTCTCTGCGCTGCATTCCTGGCCGGCCTGGCCCTGGCGGCAATGGAGGCCGACGTCGGATCGAATGCCATCCTGGAGTTGATGTGGACCGTGCTGGGCTTCGGTTTTCACCTGACGTCGAGCTGGCCGCAGAAGATCATGCCGGAAGCCACCGGGTGGCTGATCATGGCGATGGGTTTCGTGCTCGGCCTCATCCCCTACCTTCTCGCCGACATCGTCTGGCGCCACATCCGCAATCGCTGACGGCCGGCAATGGCCTGCCGGGGGTTCCGACTCCCCCCGGATTGATATACTGGCCCGATTCCCAGACACGCAGGAAGACGATGACCCACAAGGAACCGTCGGCGCCGGTCGTGCGCGCTCCCAGAGGCTCCGGCCTCCGCTGCCGCGGATGGCACCAGGAAGCGGCCATGCGCATGCTCATGAACAACCTCGACCCGGATGTCGCCGAGCATCCCGACAAGCTCATCGTCTACGGCGGCACCGGTCGCGCGGCGCGCAACTGGGACTGCTATCGGGCGATCGTGAAGACCCTCGAGCGTCTCGGTGATGAAGAAACCCTGCTCGTGCAGTCCGGGAAGCCGGTCGGCGTAATCCGGACGCACGATCAGGCGCCCCGCGTGCTGATCGCCAACTCCAACCTGGTGGGCCGCTGGGCCAACTGGGACGTCTTCCGCGACCTCGAAGACCGCGGCCTGACCATGTACGGCCAGATGACGGCCGGCTCCTGGATCTACATCGGCTCGCAGGGCATCGTCCAGGGTACTTACGAGACCTTTGCGGAGCTGGCCCGCCAGCACTTCGGCGGATCGCTGAAGGGCCGGCTGACGGTCACCGCCGGCCTCGGCGGCATGGGCGGCGCCCAGCCCCTCGCCGTGACCATGAACGAAGGACACTGCCTCGCCGTCGAGGTCGACGAGACGCGCATCGACCGCCGCGTGGAGACGGGCTACTGCGACCGCAAGGCGCGCAGCCTCGACGAGGCGATGGACATCATCCAGGGCGCGCGCGAACCCGTCTCGGTGGGCCTGCTCGGCAATATCGCCGAGGTGCTGCCCGAGATGCTCGACCGGGACATCGTGCCCGACGCCCTGACCGACCAGACCTCCGCCCACGATCTCCGCCACGGCTACATTCCCGCCGGCCTCTCGCTCGACGACGCCGAGACCATGCGCGGTGCGGATCCCAGGGGCTACGACGAGAAGGTGCTTGATTCCATGGTCGTCCACGTCGAGACGATGCTGAAGATGCAGGAACGCGGCGCGATCACCTTCGACTACGGCAACAACCTGCGCGGCCAGGTGGCCGACCTTCGAGGCATGGCCAACGCCTTCGATTTTCCCGGCTTCGTTCCGGCCTTCATCCGACCGCTCTTCTGCCGCGGCGCAGGCCCGTTCCGCTGGGCGGCCCTGTCGGGCAACCCCGCCGACATCGCCGCCACCGACGAAGCCATCCTCGAGCTGTTTCCGGAGAAGGAGCACCTGGCGCGCTGGATCCGCAAGGCCCAGGACAAGATCCACTTCCAGGGCCTGCCGGCGCGGATCTGCTGGCTGGAATACGGCGAGCGCGCCGAAGCCGGCGAGAAGTTCAACTGGCTGGTCGAGAAAGGCAAGGTCGACGCCCCCATCGTGATCGGCCGCGACCACCTCGACTGCGGATCGGTCGCCTCGCCCAACCGCGAGACCGAAGCCATGAAGGACGGCTCCGACGCGATCGCCGACTGGCCGATCCTCAACGCCCTGGCCAACACCGCCTGCGGCGCCAGCTGGGTGTCCTTCCATCACGGCGGCGGCGTGGGCATCGGTTACTCGCTGCACGCCGGCATGGTTTCCCTGGCCGACGGCACGAAGTCGGGCTACGAGCGCTTGCAGCGCGTGCTCACCGCCGATCCGGGCCTGGGCGTGATGCGCCACGCCGATGCCGGCTACGAGGAGGCCATCGAAACCGCGCGCGAACGCGGCGTCGATGTCCCCATGCTCGATCATTGATCAGCGCGGCAACCCGAAGAGCGAACCCGGAATGAATTCATGAACCAAACCGTCACCATCGAGCACCTCCACACCGACCTCGAGCGCCGGATGGCCGCACTGCGCGACAACGACGATGTCGTCGCCCAATCCCGCGCCGTGGTCGAGAAGGCGCTCGAAAGCGATCGGGCCATCTACGGCGTCAACACCGGATTCGGCGCCCTGGCCAGCAAGCGCATCGACGATGACCAGCTGGGGCAACTCCAGCGCAACCTGCTGCTCTCCCACGCCTGCGGCACCGGGGAGCCGGTGCCGGTGGAGATCACCCGCCTGATGATGCGCCTGAAGGTCCACGCGCTGGGCCTGGGCAACTCCGGCGTCTCGCTGCCGATCTTTCGCCAGTTGCTGAAGCTGTGCGAACTCGACATCCTGCCCTGGATTCCGAGCCGGGGCAGCGTGGGCGCCTCGGGCGACCTGGCACCGCTGGCGCACATGAGCCTCCCGCTGATCGGCCTCGGCCAGTGCTGGAACGCCGAACGCTCGGGGCCCGAGCCGGCGCGCGAAACCCTCGCGCGCCACGGCGTCGAGCCGGTCGAGCCCGGCGCCAAGGACGGCATCGGCCTGATCAACGGCACCCAGCTGATGTCGGCCTACGGCGCGTTCATCCTCAATCGGGCCCTGCACCTGACCACGGCCGCCGACATCCTCGGCGCCATGAGTCTCGAGGCTCTCCAGGGCTCGGCAAGACCCTTCGACGAACGCGTCCACCAGGTGCGGCCGCACCCCGGCCAGCTGGCCGTCGCCGCCAACGTGCGCGCTCTGCTCGCCGATTCCGAGATTCTCGAATCGCACCGCCACTGCGGCAAGGTGCAGGACCCCTACTGCCTGCGCTGCATTCCCCAGGTCCACGGCGCGAGCCGCGACGCCCTGGGCCACGCAATCGAAGTCGTCGAGCGCGAGATCAATTCGGTCACCGACAACCCCCTGGTGTTCGACGACGGCGACATCATCTCCGCCGGCAACTTCCACGGCCAGCCCCTGGCGCTTTCGCTTGACTATGCCGCCATGGCCTTGTCGGAACTCGCCAGCATTTCCGAGCGACGGACCTACCTGTTGCTCGAGGGGCACGACGGCCTGCCCAAGCTGCTGATGAGCGACACCGGCATCAACTCCGGCTTCATGATTCCCCAGTACACGGCGGCCGCGCTGGTCAGCGAGAACAAGGTGCTTTGCCACCCCGCCAGCGTCGACTCGATCCCGACCAGCCTGGGCCAGGAAGACCATGTCTCGATGGGCTCGATCAGCGCACTAAAGCTGCTCAGCGTGCTGCACAACGTGGAACGCGTTCTCGCCGTGGAGGCACTCACGGCCGCGCAGGCGCTCGACTTCCGGGCGCCGCTGAAACCCGGCACCGGCGTGCTCGCCGCCCATGAGCACATCCGCGAGCACGTCAGCCACGCCGAGGAAGACTACGAAGTCGGCCACGACATCGACACCTGCACCCGCCTGCTGCGCTCGGGCGACCTCGTCGGCTCCGTGCAATCGACGGTGGCAGGGCTTCGATAGTTTGCGCTGGCAATAAACAGGTTTTGCATGAACATCCTCACCAACATATCGACCCTGTACCGGGTACCTGTTGACGGCGCGCACGAGGACGTCGACGCCGTCAGCGATGCCGCGGTGGCATGGGAAGGCGACACGATTCGTTACGCCGGACCAGTGGCCGAATTGCCGTCCGATTACGCCGATGCCCAGCGCTTCGACGCCGGGGGCGGCTGCGTGGTGCCGGGTCTTATCGACTGCCACACCCATCTTTGTTTCGGGGGCTGGCGCGGCGATGAGTTCGCCGCCCGGTTGGAGGGCGCCAGCTACCAGGATATCCAGGCCTCCGGCGGCGGCATCAACTCGACCGTCCGCGCCACCCGGAATACCGACATCGACGCACTCGTGGCAAAGGCCGCATCGGCGCTTTCCGACATGGCCGCGCTGGGCGTGACCACCGTCGAAGCCAAGTCCGGCTACGGACTCGATCGCGACAACGAGCTCAAGCAACTCGAAGTCTATCGCCGGCTGCAGTCGAGCCAGGCGCTGGAGATCGTCCCGACCTTCCTGGGCGCGCACCTGGTGCCGGTCGAGTACCGCGAACGCCGTGACGACTACCTCGCCCTGCTCTGCGAGGAATTGATTCCCGAAGTGGCGCAGCGGGAACTGGCCCGGTTCTGCGACGTATTCATCGAGGAGAATGCCTTCACTCTGGACGAAGGCCGTCGAATCCTGGAAACCGCCAAGTCGTGCGGACTGGGGCTGAAGATCCATGCCGACCAGCTTTCCAGCGGTGGCGGTGCCGGTCTTGCGGCCGAACTCGGTGCCGTTTCCGCCGAACACCTGGAATATGCAGCCGAGGGAGACATCCGGGCGATGGCCGATGCCGGAACGGTGGCGGTCAGCCTGCCGATCGCCTCGCTCTATCTGCGCGAACCCTTCCTTCCGGCAAGGAAGTGGATCGACCATGGCGCCCGTGTCGCTGTTGCAACCGACTTCAACCCGGGATCGGCGCCCAGTTACCACCTGCACCTGGCAATGACCCTCGCCGCCGTCCACCAGCGAATGAGTCCTTCAGAAGTCCTGCGCGGCGTCACTTCACACGCGGCCCGTGCCATCGGGCTGCACGCCACGCACGGCAGCCTGATGCCCGGTTACCGGGCCGACCTGGCGGTCATCGACGCCCCCGACATCAATCACTGGCTTTACCACTTCCGCCCGAACGCCTGCGCGATGACGCTCAAATCGGGGGATTGGGTGGAGCGCCGCTGATAGAAAGTTGCCTGGACCGGCGGAGGATTCCGGGTGGCTTGCACCGGCGCGGCGGCGGCCGGCGCCGAACGCTACATCACCAGGCTGAACTGACCGATGACTGGGTCCACGTCGAATTCGTCGCGGAACAGCGGGCCCTCGTCGAGGACTTCCAGGCTCACGTCGATATCGAACGCTCGACCCGATCGCGTGACGCTCAGGACATTACTGAAGGTGCTACCCGCCTCGGCCGAATCCGGGGCCGCCACCGAGAACGTCAGGAGCGTGGTTCCCGCTCCGACCCGGCGCGCGGAGAGATCCACCCAGCCGCTCGGCAGTCCGGCACCGGTCATCGAAGCCGCGTGGCCGGCACCACCGACCAACAGGATGCGGGCGACCGTGCTCCGGCCCGGAACCAGCTTGATGGTGAGGCCGGAGACGCGATTGTCGGCACACGCGATCCGGACGCGCTCGAGCCGGCTGCCGGCGGCGGGCTCGATCGCCCGGACGCCCTCTGGCAGGCGACCGGACTCGGACGCGACAAGACAGTCGCGCCCCTCGTCCTGTGCCATCCCCCCTGGCGCCCAGGCGATGGCCAGCAACAGTGCAAGAGCTTTGAAGAATTTCATGGAACGGTCGTTCCGGACCCTCGGATTCTCGGTGCCCGGTCATTGTAGTTCACCGCGCCCTCAAAAGTGAAATCGGCGCCGCGGCAGGGATGATGTAGCATGGAAACCTCAAGACGCGGCTGTCTCCCGGCATGGCAAAAGCCCCCCGAAAAACCGAAGAACTGGAAGACCTGGTCAAGCGTGCA
>JAASTB010000006.1 GCA_021767625.1 Wenzhouxiangella sp. | reverse complement strand
GTCGAGACGGCCGGGTGAGGCCGCTGGCGCGGCGGCGCCAGCCGCCGGCCCCTACACCCAGTCCCGCGCCTGCAGGTACTCGGGCAGCCGTGCCTCGGGCGAGGCGGGTTCGGGTTGCCAGTCGTAGCGCCAGTGCGCCACGGCCGGCAGGCTCATCAGGATGGACTCGGTGCGCCCGCCGGACTGCAGGCCGAAGAGCGTGCCGCGGTCATAGACCAGGTTGAACTCGACGTAGCGACCGCGCCGGTAGCGCTGGAAGTCGACTTCGCGTTCGCCGTAGTCGTGGCCTTTGCGCTTCTCGACGATGGGGCGGTAGGCGGCGAGGTAGCCGTCGCCCACCGCGCGCATGTAGGCGAAGCAGGTCTCGAAGTCCCAGGCATTGAGGTCGTCGAAGAACAGCCCACCGATGCCGCGCGTTTCGGCGCGGTGCTTGAGGTAGAAATACTCGTCGCACCAGCGCTTGTGCTCGGCATAGACTCCGTCGCCGAAGGGTGCGCACAGGTCGCGGGCGGTCTCGTGCCAGAACCGGCAGTCCTCGTCGAAGGGGTAGTAGGGCGTCAGGTCGAAGCCGCCGCCGAACCACCACACCGGCGGTTCGCCTTCCTTCTCGGCGATGAAGAAGCGCACGTTGGCGTGACTGGTCGGCACGTAGGGATTGACCGGGTGCATCACCACCGACACGCCGAGTGCCTGGAAGGAGCGCCCGGCTAGTTCCGGCCGCCGTGCGCTGGCCGCGGCCGGCAGTTCGGCGCCGTGGACATGGGAGAAGTTGACGCCACCCTTCTCGAAGACTGCCCCGTCCTGGATGACCCGCGTGCGACCGCCACCGCCCTCGGGGCGTTCCCAGGCGTCCTCGTGGAAGCGCACACGGCCGTCGCTTGCCTCGAACGCACCGCAAAGGCGGTCCTGCAGATCGAGGAGGTACGCCTTGACCTCTTCGACGCTGGATTCGGTGTAGGTAGTCATTTCAGATGGCGAATACGCGTCGTGCAATGTGAACAGGGCCGATTCCTTGTCGGTCGGGGATGCGACCCCGACCTACGCGGCCCGATCAGGCCGATGCTTTCTTCTTCGCGGCCTTCTTCTTTTTCTTCTTCGAAGCTTTCTTCTTGCCGGCCTTTTTCTTGGATGCTTTCTTCTTCGAGGATTTCTTCTTGCCGGTCTTCTTGCCGCCGGCCTTCTTCTTGCCGAATTTGCCGCGGCGGCCCTTGGGCGGCGCCTCGGCCAGCATCTTCTGGCACTCCTCGAGGGTCAGCTTCTCGGGCTCCTGGTCCTTCGGCACGCTGGCGTTGCGCTTGCCGTCGGTCACGAAGGGGCCGTAGCGACCCTTGAGTACCTGGATGCCCTCGTCGGAAAACTCCTGGATGATGCGTTCCTTCATCCGCTGCTTGTGCTCGGCCACCAGTTCCAGGGCCTGTTCCAGCGTGACTTCGTGCGGGTCGTGTTCCTTGAGCGAGACAAAGTTGCGCTGGCCGTAGCGGATGTAGGGGCCGAAGCGGCCGATGTTGGCCTGCACCGGCTCGCCTTCGGGCGTCTCGCCGAGGTTGCGCGGCAGCTTGAACAGCTCCAGCGCCTCCTCGAGCGTGATCTTGTCCATCTTCTGACCCGGGCGCAAACCGGCGAACTGGGGCTTTTCCTCGTCTTCGGCGCTGCCGATCTGGGCGAACGGTCCGTAGCGCCCGAGGCGCACGATGACCGGTTTGCCCGTCTTCGGGTCATTGCCCAGTTCTCGCGCCTGCTGTGCTTCCTTGCGGCTGACCGTTTCGTCCTTTTCCTTGACCCGGTCGATGAACGGTTGCCAGAACTCCTCCAGCAGCGGGACCCAGTCGTGTTCGCCGCGCGAGATGGCGTCGAGTTCGTCCTCGAGCCGGGCGGTAAAGTCGTAGTCGACGTAGCGGTCGAAATGCTGCGCCAGGAATTTCGCGACCACCAGCCCGGTGGAGGTCGGGATGAATCGACGGTTGTCGAGTTCGACGTACTCGCGATCCTTGAGCGTCTGGATGATCGAGGCGTAGGTCGAAGGTCGTCCGATGCCGTACTCTTCCAGCGCTTTGACCAGGCTGGCTTCGGAGTAGCGCGGCGGCGGCTCGGTGAAGTGCTGTTCCGGGCGCACCGCGATCAGCGGGATCTCGTCGCCCTCGTTGATTTCCGGCAGGCGCGTGTCCTGTTCGGCGCGCGAATCCCGGTAGACCTTCAGGAAGCCGGGTTCGATCAGGGTCGAGCCCGAGGCGCGGAACGTGGTGTTGCCGACGTCGAACTCGGCGCTGACGGTGTCGTAGACGGCCGGGATCATCTGGCTGGCCACCGCGCGGTTCCAGATCAGCTCGTAGAGCCGGTACTGGTCGTCGCTGAGGTGGTTCCTGAGCTTGATCGGCGTGAGCTTCGCCGAGGTCGGCCGGATGGCCTCGTGGGCCTCCTGGGCGTTCTTCGACTTCGACTGGTAGAAGTTGGGCTTCTCCGGCGCGAGCTTCTCCCCGAACTCCGAGGCGATGGTCTGGCGGATCTCGTTGATCGCCTCGCCGGCCAGCGAGACCGAGTCGGTTCGCATGTAGGTGATCAAGCCCTGGTTGCCGCCGCCGGTGTCGATGCCCTCGTAGAGCTGCTGGGCGATGCGCATGGTGCGCTGCGTCGTGAAGCGCAGGCGCCGAGCGGCTTCCTGCTGCAGCGTGGAGGTGATGAACGGCGGCTGCGGGCGGCGCCGGCGCTGGCTCTTCTTGACCCGCGCGACCTTGAAGCGCCCGCCGGCGGCTTCCTCGATCTGCTGTTTGAGTTCTGTGGCCCGGGTCTCGTTGTTGATGTCGAACTGCTCGAGCTTGTTGCCGTCGAGCTTGACCAGGTTGGCGCCGAAGGCTTCGTCCTCGTTTTCGCCCAGGTCGGCCTCGATGGTCCAGTATTCCTGCGGGTCGAACTTCTCGATCTCTTCCTCGCGCTCGACGATCATGCGCAGGGCCGGCGACTGCACGCGGCCGGCCGACAGGCCCCGGCGCACCTTTTTCCACAGCAGCGGCGAGAGGTTGAAGCCCACAAGGTAGTCGAGGGCCCGGCGCGCCTGCTGCGCGTCGACCAGGGAATCGGCCAGGTCGCGGGGCTCCTCGAGCGCTTTCTTGATGGCCCGCTCGGTGATCTCGGAGAACACCACGCGCTTGACCGGTTTGCCGGAGTTGACGCCGCGTTGCTTGAGAATCTCGGCAATATGCCAGGAGATGGCCTCACCCTCGCGGTCGAGGTCGGTCGCGAGATAGACCGCATCGGCCTTCTTGGCCTCCGAGACGATCTTGTCGACGTGCTTCTTGTTGCGCTCGATGATGTCGTAGCGCATGGCGAAGCCGTGCTCGGGGTCGACCGCGCCCTCCTTGGGCACCAGGTCGCGCACGTGCCCGTAGGAGGCCAGTACCTTGAAGTCGGGCCCCAGGTACTTGTTGATGGTGGTCGCCTTGGCCGGCGATTCGACAATCAGCAGATTTTTTGACATTCGAGCTTGCTTGGTTGTGACGCGGCCGCAACGGCGGCAGCGGCGATAGTCGGTTGTTGCGCCTGCAACAACGAGGATATTCGGTGTGCTGGATCGAGAGCGGCTGGGATTCGTCCCGGCCGATCTCTCGATGCATCCCTCAGTGCCGGTATTCTCCCTCCTCGTCGAACATGAGGTCTTCCATCCAGGCGTAATTCGCTTCCTGGCCGGGCTGGTTGAACAGGACCATCAGGATCACCCACTTGACGTCTTCGAGGCTGATGTCCTCGGTCTCCAGTGCGGCGAGCCGGTCGATCACCATTTCCCGCCGCAGCGGGTCGAGCACCCCGACGTTCTCGAGGTACAAGATGAATCCGCGGGCGTTGACGTCCAGCCGCCGGCTCTCGTCGTCGGTGAAGACCCGGATGGGATTGCTCTCGTGGCCGCCGAGCTCCGGCAGCTTGCGCTGCTCGGCCAGCCCGTCGAGCCAGTTGAACGCGCGATCGATCTCTCCGCTGGAGAAGCCGGCTTCCTCGAGGCTCTCGCTGAGCGACTCGCGGTCGGGCTCTTCTTCCGGTTCGTCGTAGATGTAGTTCTCGAACAGGTACATCAGCAGGTCGAGCACGTTTTCCTTCATTCAGTTCCTTCCTCAGGCGTTGCGACTGTAGCGTCCGCCGGCGTGAGCGCTGACTTTCCCGTCCAGTTCCAGCATCAGCAACATCGAGGATACCGCCGCGGGCGTCAATTGTGAACGCTCGATGATCCGGTCGAACGGGGTGGGGTCGAATCCGACCGCTTGGAGCAGTCGCTCGTATTCGGGGTCACTCTCCATATGCGGTGATTCGCCCGATTCCTCAAGTCCGGCCGGCGAAGCCGTCGGCCTGGGCTCGAGCAGGTTCTCGATTTCACCGGCCAATTCGCGCGCCAGCGGTGCCAGGTCCTCGACCACCTCGTCGGCGGTTTCGACCAGCCGGGCCCCGTCCCGGATCAGCCGATGGCAGCCGCGAGAGAGGGGGTTGTGCACCGAACCCGGGATCGCGAAGACTTCCCGCCCCTGCTCGTTGGCCAGCCGGGCGGTGATCAGCGAACCGCTCTTTATCCCGGCCTCGACGACGAGGACGCCCAGGCTCATTCCGGAAATGATTCGATTGCGTGCCGGGAAATTCCCCCTGAGCGGACCGATCCCCGGCGGAAACTGGCTCACCAGCGCGCCCGAGCGCGCGATGCGGCCGGCCAGGTCGCGATGGCGGGCGGGGTAGACCTGGTCCAGGCCGGTGCCGGCCACGGCAATCGTGGCGCCCCCGGCGTCCAGGCACCCGGCATGCGCCATGCCGTCGACGCCTTCGGCCAGGCCGCTTGTGATAACGAAGCCCGCACGGGCCAGGGTCTTGGCGAAGGAGCGCGCGTGATCGAGCCCGCCGCTGGTGGCGTTGCGGCTGCCCACGATGGCGATTTGCGGGGCAACCAGGGTGTCGGGCTCGCCGGCCACGAACAGGGCGACGGGCGCATCGGGAATGCGCTTGAGCAGGGGCGGGTAGAGCGCATCGTCGCGGGTGATCAGCCAGCGACGTTCACCCGAAAGCCAGTCGAGGCAGCGTGCGAGCCGGTCCTCGTCGGGCCGCCGCAGTTGCTCGATATGCCGATCAGAAAGCCCGCAATCGCGCAGCGTTCGGTCGTGGGCGCCGTGCCATTCGATGGGGCTGGCGAAGCGATCCTCCAGCCTCGCGATGCGTTTTGGGCCGAGCCCGTCGACGAGGACGAGGCTCAGCCACTCGCGAGCTTGCTCCGGAGCGGGCACGGCCCGCCGATCAGAGGCTTCGGTCGGGGTGTGCGAGGACGTCGTCGACCTGGATGGTGTTACCGCTGCCCTCGAGCACGATGGCATAGCTGACGTGCTCGAACGGGCGAAAGACCATGATTCGGCCGGCGAATTCGTCGGGCAGGTCAACGTAGCGCTTTTCCGGCTCGCGGAAAGCGGCACGACTCATCAGCGGATAGCGGTCGTCGCGAATGGTCTCGCCGGGCCTGAAGGCCGAGAAGGTGTGCCCGGCCTGCACGCCCTGGGCCGTGCCGAGGTTGATGGCGACGACCTGGTAGTGACCCGCACCGTAACTGCTGCCGGTGATCGCGATCACGCGACCATCCTCGGGAATCTGATCCATCGCGCGCGGGTGGAAGGAGGCGTCGTAGACGTGGTCGTGGACCGGCAGGACGAAGTCGCCCTCCATGGTCTCGCGGCGTCCCGAAAGGATTTCGACGATGGCCGGGTCACCGGTCCTGACCACGCGGCCGCGGGCGGTCTCCCACAGTTCGTAGCCGATGACCGGGTAGTTGTAGCGGTCGATCTGGCCGATGGTCGATTTCCAGAGTGCGCTGGCCGGCCGCAAGTCGGCGCGAACCTGGCCCTCGCGCTCGATCATCTTCTTGTTGATGCGAACGTCGCTGTTCGGGTTGGCGCTGCGGTCCTCGAACATGTAGTTGACCCGGGCCAGGACCACCTCGTCGCCGGTTTGCGCGCCGTCGAGTCCGCGCACGTAGGTCCGGTCGCCCGGGCCCGCGAGCACGCGCTGCTCGTTGTTGGCGATGACGTAGGGGAGCTGCTCGTACTCTTCGGCCGAGACGATGCGCGGCGCGTCGAGGAAGGTCTCCACCGCGTCGAGCGGGATTGTCGAAATGGGGCCGTCGATCGACTCCCGCCGAACGTCCGGCGAGAGGCGGCGCACCGAATCGTTGACCATCAGGCGCGGTTCGCCGTCGATGAAGACCAGCGAAATCACGTCGCCCGGATAGATCAGGTGCGGATTCTCGATTTGCGGGTTGGCGTCCCAGATCGCCGGCCATTGCCACGGCCGGGTCAGGAAACGACCAGCGATGTCCCAGAGCGTGTCCCCCTCCTGCACGACATACTCACGCGGGTGATCCTCGCGCAGTTCCACGTCCTGAGCCTGTACAGTGAACGCCGCCAGTACAATAGCGGTCAGAAATACTAAGCGTTTCACGGAGCGACTCCCTCCAGCAATGCCCACAGGCTTGATTTTTCGCAGACTATCATAAACATTACCATTGCAAAACGCACGTTTAAGCGGTTTTCTTAAATTCTCATGTCAAAACTCAAGATTCTCGAATACCCCGATCCGCGCCTCCGGCACGTCGCCCGACCGGTGGATTCCGTAGGCGAGCGCGAGCGCAAGCTGGCCGAAGACATGCTCGAGACCATGTACGACGCCCGCGGAATCGGGTTGGCCGCCACGCAGGTGGCCGAGGACATCCGCGTCGTCGTCATGGACCTCAGCGAGGAGCGGAACGAACCGCGGGTTTTCATCAACCCGGAGATCATCGACCGCAGCGGGAGCCAGTCCTACGAGGAGGGCTGCCTGTCGGTGCCGGGCTTCTACGCCGAGGTCACCCGCGCCGACAAGGTGAGCGTTCGCGCCCTCGATATCGACGGCGAGCCTTACGAACTGGACGCCGACGGCCTGCTGGCGGTGTGCATCCAGCACGAGATCGATCATCTCGACGGCAAGATGTTCATCGACTATCTCTCGCCGCTGAAGCGTCGCATGATCGGCAAGAAGCTGCGCAAGCAGCAGAACAGCCGCGAAAAAGCCACGGCTTGATCGGCCGGAGCGGATATGCGAATTGTTTTTGCCGGCACACCGGCGTTCGCGGTGCCGGCGCTGCGGGCGTTGCTCGAAAATCCCGACTGGCGCCCCGTGGCCGTGCTTACCCAGCCCGACCGCGGCGCCGGTCGTGGCCGCAAGTTGCGCTTCGGGCCCATCAAGCAGCTGGCCGTCGATGCCGGAATCGACGTGCTGCAGCCGCGCTCCCTGAAGAATGAAGAAGCACGGTCAGAACTGG
This sequence comes from Wenzhouxiangella sp., assembly GCA_021767625.1. Taxonomy (GTDB): domain Bacteria; phylum Pseudomonadota; class Gammaproteobacteria; order Xanthomonadales; family Wenzhouxiangellaceae; genus Wenzhouxiangella. Next base: position 18,261 of record JAASTB010000006.1, on the reverse strand, counting down.
CCGGATACCGACCCGACCTGCTGGTGACGGCCGCCTACGGCCTGCTTCTCCCCCCCGAGGTGCTCGACATGCCGGCCCACGGCTGCTGGAACCTGCATGCCTCCCTGCTGCCGCGCTGGCGCGGCGCCAGCCCCATCAACCAGGCCATTCTCGCCGGCGACGCGGAGTCGGGGATTTCCCTGATGCAGATGGACGTAGGGCTCGACACCGGCCCGGTGATCCTGCAGCGCGCCACGTCCATCGGGGCCGAAGAGACGGCCGGCGAGCTGCATGACCGGCTCGCGGAGATGGCCGGGGAGACCCTGGGTGAAGGTCTGAAGCGTCTCGACGAAGGCAGCTTGCCGGCCGCCGTGCCGCAGGACGAGGCCCTGGCCACGCATGCGCCACTGATCGACAAGGACGACGCACGGCTCGACTGGAATCGTCCGGCCGAGGAGCTGGCGCGCATGGTGCGGGCTTATCACCCCTGGCCGATCGCGTTCGGCGACATCGAGGGCACGACCTGGCGGATTCACCGTGCCCGTCCCGGCGAGGGCAGCGCTCGTGCCGGTGAGGTCCTCTCCGAGCGCGGCCCGGATGTGCTGGCCGTGGGCTGCGGCCGGGGCGTGCTCGAGATTCTCGAGCTGCAGGGGCCCGGCCGCAGACCGGTGGCCGCACGGGACTGGTTCAACGCGCGGCGCGGCCGGCGCTAGGCCGGTCGAAGCGGTGCTACGGCCATGACGCGTGACGGTTCGGAGCCGAGGGCGGTCGCCGCACAGGCCGCGCAGGCGGTGCTCGACCGGGGGCGCGCCCTGGACACGGCCCTGCCGCCGCTTCTCGAGCCCCTCGATGATTCGCGTGATCGCGCGCTGGCCAGGCGACTGGTCAGCGGCGTGATGCGCGAATGGCCGGCGCTGGACTGGTTGGTCGGCGCGCTGGTCGACAAACCGCTCAAGGGCCGCAATCGCCTGTTGCACTTCCTTCTGGCCGTGGCGCTGCACGAGTTGCGCGACGGCCGCGAGCCCGACCACGCAATCGTCCACGCCGCGGTGGCCGCCGCCCGTTCCTTACGGGGGCAGCGCCTGACCGGGCTGGTCAACGGCGTGCTCAGGGCGTTCGGGCGTCGACGCGAGGCATTGCTGGGAGCCCTGCCCGATACACCCGTTTTTCGTTTCGGCTATCCAGGCTGGCTGATCAAGCGCGTCGAGTCCGACTACGGCGACGGCGCGCCGGCCATCCTGGCGGCAGGCAACGAGCCGCCGCCACTTTGGCTGCGCGTCAATCGACGACGCATCGCGCCCGACGACTACCGCGAGCTGCTCGAGCAGGCCGGATTCGAGGCGCATGCCGCCGGCGGCTTTCCCGACGCGCTGCGTCTGGCCGAGCGCGCCGCGATCAGCGCACTGCCGGGCTTCGACGATGGACTGGTCTCGGTGCAGGACGGGGCCGCGCAGCTGGCCGCCGATCATCTCGAGCTGCGCGACGGGCAGCGCGTGCTCGATGCCTGCGCCGCGCCGGGCGGCAAGTCGGCGCACATCCTCGAAAGACGCGATGTGGATCTGACGGCGCTGGATATCGACGGCGAGCGACTGTCCCGGGTAGGCAGTGGCCTCGATCGCCTCGGCCTGGACGCCCGGTTGGTCACGGGCGATGCCGCGCGTCCCGACGATTGGTGGGACGGGAGGCGCTTCGACCGGATCCTCATCGACGCGCCTTGTTCGGCTACCGGCGTCATCCGAAGGCACCCCGACATCCGCTGGTTGCGCCGCGACGAGGACATCGAGCGGCTCGCCGCCCTTCAGGGCACGATCCTCGACGCCTTGTGGCCGCTTCTCGAGCCGGGCGGTATCCTTGTCTACGCGACCTGTTCGCTCTTGAGGGTCGAAAACGACGAACAGGCCCGCGCCTTTCTGGAGCGCCATGCAGATGCCCGCGAAATCGAAAACGCCGACATGCCCGGTCGGCCGGCCAGGCCGGGTCGCCAGATTCTGCCTGGCGAGCATGGCTGCGATGGTTTTTATTACCTTGCCGCTCGCCGGCTGCCGGAGTGAGGGCGAGGGCGACTGGCAGGTCGACTTCATCCAGCCGCGCCTGGCCTGGACGCAAGAAGGACTGGATTTCGTCGCCGGCGTCGATCTCGATCCCAGTCCGGCCATGCTCGAGGCGCTCGACCGCGGCGTGAGCGTGACTTTCCTGATTGCCCTCCGCGCCTCATCCGGCCAGGTGTGGCTGCCCGGACTGGACGAACGCCGGCGCCATCGATTCCGAATCAGCTACCTGCCCCTGAGCCGTCATTATCAGCTCGAGGATCTGCACAACGGCACGCGTTCGACCTATCCGCGGCTGAACATGCTCGTCCAGTCGCTGCGCGAGGCTCGCTCGTGGAGCATTCCGCTCGCACCCGGGGAAACGGTTTCAGTGGTGCGCGCGCGCATCCAGCTCGACCGCACGCGCCTGCCTTCGCCGATGCGCCTGCCGACCTGGTTCGAGCCGCAGTGGCACCTGGTCAGCGAATGGCGGGAACTGACGCCGCCGCAGGAGACCGTCGATGATCGGTAGACGGGGACGATTGCGCATCCTGCGCGCGATACCCATCGCCGCAGTCCTGGTCCTGCTGCTTTCGGCCCTCTACCTGGTCTCGACCGTCGAGCAGGAGGCCACGCAGCTCGGCCGATTGGCGCAGTGGATCTTCGCGCTGACCGGCGTGGCCGTGCTGGTGTTGCTGGGTGTAATCGTCGGCCGGGCCGTGCGCCTGTTCCGGCGCCTCAGGAGTGATGAGCCCGGCGCCCGCCTGACGGCCCGGCTGGTGGCAGTATTTGTGGCGCTGACCCTGCCGCCGGTGGTCATTCTCTACCTGTTCGCCATCCAGTTCCTCAGCGACACCATCGACGGCTGGATGGACACGCGCGCCGAGCAGGCCCTGGCCGACTCGATCGAACTGGGGCAGATGTTCCTCGAGCTTCGCACGCGCGACGTGCGTGACGAAATCGGCCGCCTGGCCGAGCAGCTCGATACCGGCGACGAGGATCGCATGTTCCGCCAGCTGCTCCGCCACGTCTCCAGCGCCGGGCCGACCGATCTCTCCGTGGTCGACGCCTCCGGCTCCTCGACGGTCAGCGCGAGCATCGATCCGGGTCGCATCCTGCCTGAGCGACCGGGCGATTTCGCCCTGAGCCAGGCGCTGCAGGACGAGGAGTACGCGGCGGCCGAGCCGACCGAGGACGGCATCCGCATCCGGGTGCTGCACAGCCTGGGCAACCGCACCCTCGGCGGCGACACCCTGCTGCTGCAGGCCATCTATCCCCTGCCTGAAGCCTTCAGTGACCTCGCCGGGCGGATCGAAAACGCCTACCACCGCTACCAGAACGTCGCCTACCTGCGCGTGAGGCTGCAGCAGAGCCTGATCCTGATCCTTTCGCTGGTGCTGTTGCTGACTGTCCTGCTGGCGATGCTGCTGGCCTTCAACGCCGCGCGCCGCCTGACGCAGCCAATTCGTGAACTGGCCCAGGCCACCGAGGAACTCGCTGCAGGTCGCTTCCCCGGCGACCTGGAAGTGACCAGCCGCGACGAACTCGGCTTTCTGGTCGGCTCCTTCAACACCATGACCCGCGAGCTGGCCAGCAGCCGCCAGCAGCTCGAGGCCCAGCGGCGCTATCTCGAGATCGTGCTCGGCCGCCTGTCGGCCGGGGTGCTCGCCATCGACGGCGACGATCGCATCAGCGCCTTCAATGACTCGGCCTCGCGCATTCTCGGCCTGGACGCCGACGCCGACAGCGGGCGCAAGCTGTCGGCGGTGGCCGAGCAGCGCCCCGAGCTCGCTCCCCTGGTCGAGCTGATCGTCGAGCGCCACGCCGCGCCGGGCGCCGACTGGCGCCAGGAGATCAAGCTCGGCACTTCCGAGCAGCCCCTGGTGCTGGTCTGCCGCGGTTCGGACCTGCCGGCCGAAACCGGCGGTCACGTGGTGGTCTTCGACGACGTCACGGTGCTCGATCAGGCGCAGCGCGAGGCGGCCTGGGCCGAGGTGGCGCGGCGCCTGGCGCACGAGGTCAAGAATCCGCTGACCCCGATCCAGCTCGCGGCCGAGCGTCTGGCATGGAAGCTCGAACCGGCCCTGGAGAGCGACCAGCGCGACCTGCTCAAGCGAGCAACCACCACCATCCGCGCCCAGGTGGATGCGCTACGGCGCCTGGTCGACAACTTCGGCGACTACGCCCGTCCGGCCCGGCTGAAGGCCGAACAGGTCGACCCGACGCGCATCATCAACGAGGTCGTCGATCTCTATGCCAGCGGCAACATGCCCATCCACTTCGACATCAGCGCGCCCGCCTCGCCGCTGTCGCTGACCGCCGATCCCGGCCAACTGAGACAGTTGTTGATCAACCTGGTGAGGAACTCCCAGGAAGCCCACCCGGAGGGCCAGCCGCGGATTGCCATCGAACTGACGGCCACGGCTCGCCAGGGCCGGGAAGGGGTCGAGATGCTGTTGCGCGATGACGGGCCCGGCTTTTCGAACGACGTGCTGGCGCGCATCTTCGAGCCCTACGTCACCACCAAGCCGCGCGGGTCCGGACTGGGGCTGGCCATCGTGCGGCGTATCGTCGAGGACCACGGCGGCAGCATCTCCGTTGCCAATGTCGAAGGCGGCGGGGCGGAAGTGCGGATCTGGCTTCCCGGCGGGTGAACGTGCTCTCTCTGGGGTATCCTCTCCTACCCCAATCGGTGCGAAAATGAATCCATGAGCAGTGCGCGCATCCTGATCGTCGACGACGAGCCGGACATCCGCGAGATGATCGGCGAGATCCTCCGCGACGAGGGCCACGAGATCACCGACGCCGGCAATGCCGCCGAGGCGCGCGAGCGCCTGCGCGAGGCCGCGCCCGACCTGATCCTGCTCGACGTATGGATGCCCGACACCGACGGCATCAGCCTGCTGCGCGAATGGCGCGACGCCGGCGTGCTCAAGTGCCCCGTGGTCATGATCTCCGGCCACGGCTCGGTCGAAACCGCCGTGGAGGCGACCCGGCTCGGTGCCTTCGACTTCATCGAAAAGCCGGTGTCGATGGCCCGGCTGATGGTCACCATCGAGAACGCGCTGGAGGCCGGCCGGCTCAAGCGTGAGAACGAGGGGCTCAAGCGCAACCAGCCGGCCGTGCTCGAGCCGTTGGGGCGCTCGGCCGTCGTCCAGCAGCTGCGCCAGCGGCTCGAGCGCGTGGCCCAGCACGAGGCGCCGGTGCTGATTGCCGGCGAGCCGGGGGTGGGCAAGCAGGAGGCCGCACGCTGGATCCATGCCCACTCCCCGCGCAGCGAAGAGCCTTTCGTCAGTGCCGCCACCCGCGTCGACAGCGCGTCTTTCAAGACCATGTTGCTCGGCGAGAACGGCGCGGAAGGCCTGCTCGCCGAGGCGCAGGGCGGCGTGTTGTTCATCGACGATGTCTCGCGACTGGATCGGGGCGCGCAAACGGTCCTGCTCAAGGTGCTCGAGTCCGGGCGGATCGATCCCGAACAGAGCGACAGCACCGCCCTCGACCTGCGCGTGATCGCCGGCACCAGCCAGCCGCTGGAGAAGCTGGTGCGCGAAGGCCGCTTCGACGAGTCCCTGTTCTACCAGCTCAATGTCCTGCCGCTCGAGATTCCGCCGCTGAGGGAGCGGCAGGAAGACGTGCCCGACCTGGTGCGTTTCTATGCCGAGTACTACCCGGGCCGCGACGGCACGCCCTACCGGCATTTTCCCGTCGCGGTGCAGAACCGGCTTCGCCAGTACCACTGGCCCGGCAATCTCAGGGAGTTGCGCAATCTCGTCCAGCGCCTGCTGATTCTCGGCGGCGGCGAGGAAGTGACCGTGGCCGAGGTCGAGGAAGCACTGGCCCAGTCCGACACCGGCGAGACCGTGGGCGACCGCAAGATGCCGGCGCTCTACAATATGCCCCTGCGCGAGGCCCGCGAGGAATTCGAGCGCCAGTACCTGACCTTCAAGCTGCAGTCGGTCGAGGGCAGCGTGGGCAAGCTGGCCGAAATCGTGGAGATGGAGCGCACCCATCTCTACCGCAAGCTCAAGCAGCTGGGCATCGACCCGAAACAGTTCTAGATCCCGCAAGGGGAAAGAGCCATGCAGATCATCATTCTCGGCGCAGGGCAGGTGGGGACCGGCATGGCCCGGAGCCTGTCGGCCGAGGACTTCGACATTACCGTGGTCGACACCGACCCCGAGCGCCTGCGCGAACTGCAGGAGAAGCTCGACATCCGGACCGTGCTCGGTCACGCCGCCCACCCGGAAACGTTGATCCGCGCCGGCATCGAGGATGCCGACCTGCTGATCGCGCTGACCAACTCCGACGAGACCAACATGGTCGCCTGCCAGGTGGCCTACTCGCTGTTCAACACGCCGACCAAGGTCGCGCGCGTTCGGGCCAGCGACTACCTGGCGCACCCGGAGCTGTTCAACCGCGAGAACACGCCCATCGACGTGCTGATCAGCCCCGAGGGCCTGGTCACCGACCACATTCAGCGCCTGATCGACTATCCGGGCGCGCTGCAGGTACTGGATTTCGCCGATGGCCGGGCCCAGCTGGTCGGTACCCGCGCCTTCCACGACGGTCCCCTGGTCGGGCATGAACTGCGCGCGCTGCGCGACAAGCTGCCCAAAGACGTCGACGCGCGCGTGGCCGCGATCTTCCGCAACGACGAGCCCATCATTCCCGAAGGCGACACCGTCATCGAGGTCGACGACACGGTGTTCTTCCTGGCCGCGCGCAACGATATCCCGGTGGTGATGCGCGAACTGAGGCGCATGAGCGAGCCCGGCCACCGCATCCTGCTCGCCGGCGGCGGCAACATCGGGGCCAGCCTGGCGCGGCGGCTCGAGCGCAGCCACCACGTCAAGCTCATCGAACGCGACCCTGTGCGCGCCGAGCGCATCGCCGAAGACGTCGACACCGCGATCGTGCTGGTCGGAGACTGTGCCGACGAGGACCTGCTGCACGAGGAAGGCATCGACGAGACCGACGTCTACTGCGCCCTGACCAACGACGACGAGGCCAATATCCTCTCGTCGATGCTGGCCAAGCGCATGGGCGCCGACAAGGTCATCACCCTGATCAACCGCCCGGCTTACGTCGACCTGGTCGAATCCGACCGCATCGACGTGGCGGTCAGCCCGCAGCAGGTCACCATCGGTGCGCTGCTCACGCACATCCGCAAGGGGCACATGGTGCGCGTGCATTCGCTCAGGCGCGGCGCGGCCGAGGCCATCGAGGCCGTCGCCCACGGCACGCCGGGGCAGTCCAAGGTGGTCGGCAAGCGCATCGACGAGATCGACCTGCCGCCGGCAACGACCATCGGCGGCATTATCCGCGGGGAGCAGGTAATCATCGCTCACCACGACGTGGTCATCGAGACCGACGATCACGTCATCCTGTTCGTGGCCGATCAGCGATCCATCCGGCGCGTGGAACGCTTGTTCGCCGTCGAAGCCGTTTTCGTCTAGCGCCGGCGTCATGCAGTTTCGCGCCTACGCACCGGTCCAGCGCATCGTCGGCGTTCTGCTGGTCTTCCTGAGCCTGGGGTTCGTGCCGCCGCTGCTGTTCGCGATGTTCAGTCACGACGGGACCTTCAGCGCATTTGCCGTGAGTCTGTTGGTGGTCGCTGTCGCCGGCGTGGCGCTCTACCTGCCGGTCCGGCGCTCCCACCGGGATCTGAGAATCCGCGACGGCTTCCTGGTGGTGGTGGCCTGCTGGGCCGCCGTCTGCCTCGCCGGGGCGGTGCCCTTCGTGCTGGCGATCGATGCCAGCATCGCCGACGCGGTCTTCGAATCGACATCGGGCCTGACCACCACCGGGGCCACCGTGTTCACCGGCCTGGACGACATGCCGATCTCGATCCTGTGGTACCGCCAGCAGCTGCAGTGGATGGGCGGCCTGGGCATCATCGTCCTGGCCGTGGCCATTCTGCCCATGCTGCGCATCGGCGGCATGCAGGTCTACAAGGCCGAGGTCACCGGCCCCGTCAAGGAAAGCCGGCTGACGCCGCGCATCGCCGAGACCGCCAAGGCGCTCTGGCTGATCTACATCGGCCTTACCGTCCTCTGCGCGGCCGCCTACTGGGCCGCCGGGATGTCCCTGTTCGACGCGGTCGGCCACAGTTTCTCGACCATCGCCACGGCGGGATTTTCCACGCACGACGCTTCGATCGGCTACTTCGACAGCGCCCTGATCGACTGGCTGGCGGTGTTCTTCATCCTGGTCGCGAGCCTGAACTTCGGCCTGCACTACCTGGCCTTGCGCCGGGCAACCGCCCAGGTCTACCTGCGCGATCCGGAGCTGAAGCTCTTCGTGCTGCTGTTGCTGATCATCTCCGCCGCGGCGACGCTCCTGCTGTGGCAGCTCGATGTCTATCCCTCGTTCTGGGAGTCGCTGCGGCATGCCGTCTTCCAGTCGATTTCCTACATGACCACGACCGGCTTCGCCACGGCAGAGGTCTACAACTGGCCGGGCACCCTGCCGCTGCTGCTGCTGCTGATCAGTGCCTTCGGCGGCTGCGCCGGGGCGACCACCGGCGGCTTCAAGATCATTCGCGTCTACCTGCTCACCAAGCAGGGCATCCGGGAGCTCAAGCGCCTGATTCATCCCCGGTCGGTGGTGCCCCTCAAGCTCGGCGGACGCACACTCAACCAGGAGGTGGCCAACGCCGTCTGGGGCTTCGTCTCCCTCTATATCCTCTGCGTGGTGGTGCTCACCCTGATCGTCTCCGGCATCGAGGCCGATCTCGTCACGGCCGTGTCGATCGTGTTTTCCTCGCTCAACAACCTCGGCCCGGCGTTGGGCCAGGCCGGCGCCAACTACGGCGGCCTGGCCGATGCCACCAAGTGGATCATGAGCTTCGCCATGCTCCTCGGCCGGCTCGAGATCTTCACCATCCTGGTCCTGCTCACGCCGACCTACTGGAAGCACTGAAGGCGCGGAATGCCTGTGCCCCTTCGTCGGGTGCGCTGCGACTTTGGTTCACGCCAAGGCGCAAAGACGCCAAGATCGCCAGGAAACATCAAGGACAGGAAAGGATTTTTTCATTCTTTCCTTTGCGGCCTTGGCGCCTTCGCGCCTTGGCGTGAACCCACACCGCACTGCAATTAACGGAGCCGGGAGAAAATTCGATATCCTCGTGTCATGGATCCGAAAGCCATCGAAAAAATGATCGAAGACGGCCGCGATACCTACGAGTCGCGGCTGGCGGCGGGGCAGGCGCGGCTGAAGGCCGGCGACGTTCCGGAAGCCATCGCGCACCTGGAAAAGGCCACCGGCCACGCGCCCGAGCACACCATGGCCTGGCAGGAGTTGGGCAAGGCCCTCAAGGAGGCGGGTCAGCCCGAGGCCGCCCGCAAGGCCTGGGAAAAGGGGCTGGAAGCGGCGCAGGCCAACGGCGACAAGCAGGCCGAGAAGGTGATGGGGGTCTTTCTCAAGCGCCTGGATTGATCGGCTGCGACGATCAGCGCTTCTTCTTGCTCGGGTAGGGCGAGGGCTGTTCGCCCGGTTGTCGGCTGAAGCGTTTGTAGCTCCACAGGTACTGGGCCGGATTGCGCCGGATCTCCTCCTCGAGCCAGCGATGCATCACGGCCATGCCCGCAACCGGGTCGTCGTCGGCGATGGCCGGGTCGGCGGGCTCAAAGCGCAGGCGCCAACCCTTGCCGGCCGGCAGCCGCTCGGCGCTGGTGAATACCACCGCGCAGCCGGTCCGGCGCGCCAGGCGGTTGACCAGGGTCATGGTCAGCGCGGGGCGGCCGAAAAAGTCCACGAAGACGCCTTCGCCCTGCTTGGGTTGCTGGTCGGCCAGCAGCCCGATGAGCTCGCCGCGCTTGAGGCCGGCCATCAGGTGGCGCATGGCCGGGCTGCCGCTGGCGACCAGCCGGGCGCCGAAGCGCTGGCGGCTGTCGGTCACGCGCCGGTCGAACCCGGGCTGGCGAGGCGCCTTGTAGAGGGCGGTGATGGGGCCCTGAAGGGAAATCCACAGCGGCAGCATTTCCCAGTTGCCGAAATGCGCCCCCACGATCAGGACGCCCTTGCCGCGTTCGGCTGATCGGCGCACTTCATCCCAGCCTTCGACTTCGCGCACGTGGCGCAATAGCCGGTCTCCCGGCCAGTACCAGACCGCGCCTGATTCCAGCACCAGGCGCATCATCTCCACGAGATGCCGGCGATAGAGATTCTCGCGTTCGGCCTCGCCGGCCTCCGGGAAACAGATCGACAGATTGGTGCGCACTACATCGTGGCCGCGCCAGGGCGTGAAGCGCGCGATCCAGGCCATCGGTACCGCCAGCCTGTGAAGCAGGGGCAGGGGCAGCCAGGACAGGAGGTGCAGCAGGGCGACGGCGAGGCGTTCGATCATCTTGGATCCGGATTCACTCGGGCTCGGAGGTTCGTGTGGGCGCAGGCCGGTCGCCCGTTTGCCGACCCCGGCGTGCTGGTGTAGTTTAGCTTCCGGGAAAGGGGCTACGGCAGAGGAGCGTGTTCATGAAGATTCTACTGTTTGCAGCGGCGGCGTTGGCGGGTATTCATTTCCATTCGTCGGCAAGCGCCCAGGGTGGTGACGGCTGGCCCGGTGGCTTTGCCGGTCACCTGGAACCGGCGGAACTCGTCTGGGGCATCGTATCCAGCGGCCAACCGCTGCATCGCGGGCTGGCCGTGGACTTCAAGTTGACGCTGATCGAAGACGGGCAAATGTTGGTGAGCGAAGACGCCATGACGGGTCTGCCCTTCGATCAGACGGCGGAGGAACGGCAGGCGAACAACACCTCGGCGGTCATCGAGATCCCCTACGATTTGTCGGAGGCCGCGCGGAAGGATCCCGCGGGCTTCGGGGAGTTCGTCGAGTCGATCGCTTCACAACTCGAGCGCTATCGAGTCGCCGGCGATGGCGGGCTTGCAGCCGAGGCCACCTGCTCGGGGCTCCGCCCGGGCGTCGAGTGGACGGCTCGTGCGACGGATGCCCGCTGCGAACACATGCGGGTCCTGACCTATCGCTGCACGATCACCGAGGTGAACGGCGAGAGTCGCGGCACCTGGCTGCGAACGGCATCCCGCGAGGAAGCCGGTGCCGGGAACCTGTCGTCGTACTGCGGTTGATTCCGCCGGACGGTCGAAGCGGGAAATGATTGGACTGATCCAGCGCGTCAGCGAAGCCTCCGTGACCATCGGAGGCGAGACGGCGGGCCGCATCGGACCCGGCCTGCTGGTACTGGCCGGGTTCCGCCGGGGCGACCGCGCCGAGCGCGTTCCGCGCTTCGTCGAACGGCTCCTCAACTATCGCGTCTTCGCCGACGAGAAGGGGCGCATGAACGTCAGCCTGCGCGATGCCGGCGGCGGCCTCCTGCTCGTGCCGCAATTCACCCTCGCGGCCGATACCGATTCGGGCAACCGGCCCAGTTTCACCCCGGCCGCTCCGCCAGCCGAGGGCGAAGCCTTGTTCGGCGAGCTGGTCGAGCAGGTGAAGCGGGAATGGCCGGACAGCGCCTTCGGGCGTTTCGGCGCCGACATGCAGGTGGCCCTGGTCAACGACGGGCCGGTGACTTTCTGGATCGAGGTGGACTGAAGCTGCCGCCTCAATCCCGGCAGGCGGTGATCGCCAGGCCCCGAAGGTCGATATGGCTGTAGTCGCCTTCCGCGTTGGTCGACAGCCGGCGCTGGGTGACCACTACCGCGTCGGCGCCGAGCGCGGCGGCTTCCGCCCTCAGGTTGGCCTCGGAATGCGGCAGGCTGGCCGTCATCGCCCATTCCTTGCTCTGGCCGGAGACGGGATCATGGCCGTCGGTAACGCGTACCCTGCCGAGCACTTCATGGGAGCAATCCGGCACGCTGCGGAGCATTTCGATGTCGGTGTGACGTTGCTCCGCCGGCGTCATGGCACAGCCGGCGACAAGGAGCAGAAACGACGCGCCGACCAGGCTTGCGGTCTTGATGGGCGATCCGGGCATGGGTGGAAGGCTTCCGGTGTGGGTGATTTCAGCACGGCTGGGCAGCTTAGCGGAATCTCCGCTGGCAACCAAGCGCCTGTCCGTCGCCTGCATCAGTTCTTGAGCATCCGGGCGAGCGTGTTGCGGCTGATGCCCAGGCGGCGCGCGGCCTCGGACTGGTTGCCCTCGCAGGCGGCCACCGCGGTGCGGGCCAGCGTGCCCTCGAACTGCGTCTGGAAGCGGGCGTGCAGTTCGTCTTCCCGATCGGCCAGGCGGCGGCGCAATTCGGCCGCCATGCCGCGTGTCCACGAGCTGTCGGTGTCGCCGTCGTCGCGGGATTCGCGGTACTCCTCGGGTAGATCGTCGACGCCGATCACCTCGCCGGGCGCCAGAGCGGCCATCGACTGACACAGGTGGCGTAGTTCGCGCACGTTGCCGGGCCAGGGCAGGGCGCTGAGGTGCCCGACCAGTACTTCGTCGGCGCTGCGTTCGGGTAGATTGAACTCGCGCGCAGCCTCGCGCAGGAAATGGTCGGTCAGCGCCGGAATGTCTTCTCGGCGCTCGCGAAGCGGCGGAACCTTCAGTTCGATGACCTTCAGCCGGTGGTAGAGGTCGGCCCGAAAGCGACCCTTGCCCACCAGCTCACCCAGGTCGCGGTGGGTGGCCGTGAGCACGCGAACATCGGTACGGATCAGGTCGTGGCCACCCAGGCGGTAGTATTCGCCCTCGGCCAGCACGCGCAGCAGGCGGGTCTGGAGCTTGAGCGGCATGTCGCCGATCTCGTCGAGGAACAGCGTGCCGCCCTCGGCCTGCTCGAAGCGACCGCGCCGCCGCCCTTCCGCGCCGGTGAAGGCGCCCTTTTCGTGGCCGAAGAGTTCGGACTCCAGCAGGTCCTCGGGGATCGCCGCGGTGTTGATGGCCACGAAGGGCCGGTCGGCACGCGGGGAGTGACGATGCAGGGCGCGTGCGACCAGCTCCTTGCCGGTACCCGTCTCGCCGGTAATCAGCACCGGCACGTCGCTGGCCGAAAGGCGCCCGATCATGCGCACCAGGTGCTGGAAGGCCGGCGAGGCGCCGATCAGTTCCTCGTCTCGCCCGGCCGGCTCCGCCCGTCCGGGCGCGCGCCGGAGCGCCTTGGAAACGAGGCGGCCCACCTCGTCGAGATCGAAGGGCTTGGCCAGGAATTCGAAGGCGCCGCCCCGGAAAGCGCGCACGGCGGAATCCAGGTCGGAGTAGGCGGTCATCACGATCACCGGCAGGTCTTCGAAGCGCTCGCGTAGCCGCTGCATCAGGTCCAGGCCGCTCTCGCCGTCGAGCCGGACGTCGGCCATCACCAGGTCGGGCGGACCGTCCTCCAGCGCGGACTCCAGGCTGGCGCCGTCGGCAAAGCTGCGCGCGTGCATGCGCTGGCTTTCGAAGTACTCCTCGAGGACGTAGCGGATGGCGGGATCGTCGTCGATGATCCAGATCTGGTCAGCCATCGGCGCCTTCCCGTGTCATGTGTTCGTGGTCCCGGCCGGCCGGCGGCTCCAGCGGCAGGCGCACGCGGAATCGGCTGCCGGTCTCCAGCGGCACGTACTCGACCAGGCCGCCGTGGGCCCGGGCAATCTGCTGGACGACCGCCAGGCCGAAGCCGCTGCCCTGGTCGCGGCCGGAGACCAGCGGCAGGAACAGTTTCTCGCGCAGGCCTTCGGGCACGCCATGCCCGTCGTCGTCGACGTCGATCCGGGCGGCGTGCCCCCCGGGCCGGTCCATCAGCGGCGAGCCGTGCTCGATGCGCGTCGTGAGGCGAACGAGCGCCGCGCCGGCCTGGGCGGCGTTGCGCAGCAGGTTGAGAAAAAGCTGGTGCAGCTGACCCTCGTCGGCGGCCAGCTCGGGAATGCTGGGGTCGAAGTCGCGCTCGACCCGCAGGCCGCCGTGCTGTTCGGCCGCCACCAGCTCGGCGGCCTGGGCGAGTACGCGGTGCAGGTTGACCGGGCCGGTGCGGCGCTCGCCGTTTCCGGCAAAGCGCTCGATCAGCGCGGTGATCCTGTCGACTTCGCGCTGGATCATCTCGGCGTGACGGGTGCTGGCCTCGTCGCTTCCCCGGGCCGCAATCAGCTGGGCGGCGCCGCGCACGCCCGCCAGCGGGTTGCGCAGTTCGTGCGCCAGGCGGCGCGTCATCAGCGACAGCGCCTGCTGGCGATCGGCCCGGTCGGCCATCTCGCGCTGGCGCACGCGCTCGGCAACCGGGTGGAGTTCGATCAGGATCGATTCGCCGCTGGGGTGCAGGTAGGCGTCCACGACGCCGCCGCCCTCCTCGAGCAGGGCTTCGGGGGCATACAGGGAGCGCCCCTGGCCGCCCACGCGGCGTACCCATTCTCCCAGGGCCGGGGAAAGCTGGTGGATGGGGCAATGGCCCAGGCTGGCGCCGGGCGGCGCGAGCAAGGCGTTGGCCGAGCGGTTGAACCACTCGATGCGGCCGTCGGCGGCGACCCGGACCAGGCCGGTTGCCAATTCGTCCGGGTCGAACTGCCGCATTCAGCCGCCGTCGGCGGCCACCGTCGTGAACGTGACCGGGTCGGTGGTGCCCAGCACGCGTCCCGACGGCGTCTCGAGGCGGGCAAACAGGCGGTGCTCGCCCGGTTCGGGTGCCGGGATGCTGGCGTCCAGGGAGCGCACGGGGGCGAGTTCGGTGCCGTCGAGCACCAGCACGATTTGCGCCGTCGGGGGCACTTCGATGGCGATGCCCATCGCGATCTCCAGGTTGCCGCCCTGCGGGGTGAAGACGGCGCCGTCGGCCGGTTGTTCGATGCGGAAGTCCATCGATCGCGCTTCGGTATCGGCGAGCGGATTCTCGGCCGATTCGCTCAAGTCGCCCTCGAGCACGTTGAGCTCGGGCAGCTTCATGGGCTCGGCGTCGTCGCTGGGCTTCTGGTCGGTGTAGGTCACGTTGCCGTTTTCGTCGACGACGCGATAGATCTCCTGGGCCGCGGCGGGCAGGGCCAGCGCCAGCGTCAGCAGGAGGAGAGTTGCGGTCGGCAGCTTGTGCATTTTTCCACCTCGGAATGACCCGTCTGTCCGACGGCTATTGTAGGAGACCCCGGCGGGTCTGCACAGGCATTCGAACGGCACTTCCCGGGCGGGCTGGGCCGCCGTCGGACGGCCCAGCACCGTGGCCGGTCAGCTCGAGTAATACATGTCGAACTCCACCGGGTGGGTCGACATGCGGAACCGGGTGACCTCGTTCATCTTCAGGTTGATGTAGCCGTCGATGACGTCGTCGGTGAAGACGTCGCCGGCCTTGAGGAAGTCGCGGTCCTTGTCCAGGGCGTCCAGGGCCTGGTCGAGGGCGTGGCAGACGCGGGGGATGTCGCGTTCCTCTTCCGGCGGCAGGTCGTAGAGGTCCTTGTCCATGGGCGCGCCCGGATCGATCTTGTTGATCACCCCGTCGAGGCCGGCCATCAGCATGGCCGCGAAGGTCAGGTAGGGGTTGCCGGCGGCGTCGCCGAAGCGGATCTCGATTCGGCGGGCCTTGTCGGAGCCGACCCAGGGCACCCGGCAGGAAGCCGAGCGATTGCGGGCCGAGTAAGCCAGCAGGACCGGAGCCTCGAAGCCGGGCACCAGGCGCTTGTAGCTGTTGGTTGTCGAGTTGGCGAAGGCATTGATGGCGCGGGCGTGCTTGAAGATGCCGCCGATGTAGTGCAGCGCCGTTTCACTCAGGCCGCCGTAGCCGTCGCCGGCGAACAGGTTGGTGCCGCCCTTGGAAAAGCTCTGGTGGACGTGCATGCCCGAGCCGTTGTCGCCGACCAGGGGCTTGGGCATGAAAGTGGCGGTGCGGCCGTGGCGATGGGCGACGTTGTGCACCACGTACTTGAGCATCTGCATTTCGTCGGCCTTGCGCACCAGCGTGTTGAAGCGCGTGCCGATTTCGCACTGGCCGGCGGTACCGACTTCGTGGTGGTGCACCTCGACCGGCACGCCGATGGCCTCGAGGGTGGCGCACATCAGGCTGCGCAGGTCCGACAGGCCGTCGACCGGCGGCACCGGGAAGTAGCCGCCCTTCACGCGCGGGCGATGGCCGTAGTTGCCGTCCTCGTAGGTCTTGTTGGTGTTCCAGGCGGCTTCCTCGGAGTCGATCTCGAACGAGCAGCCGGAGATGTCGTTCTTCCAGCGCACGTCGTCGAACACGAAAAACTCGGGTTCGGGGCCGAAGTAGGCCTCGTCGGCGATGCCGCTCGACTGCAGGAAGGCCTCGGCGCGCTTGGCCAGCGAACGCGGGCAGCGGCTGTAGCCCTGCATCGTGTCGGGTTCCAGAATGTCGCAGGTCAGGTTGAGGGTCGGGTACTCCGAAAACGGATCGAGGTAGGCGGTCTCGACGTCCGGCATGACGACCATGTCGGATTCGTTGATGCCCTTCCATCCCGTGATCGAGGAGCCGTCGAACATCTTGCCTTCCTCGAACAGTTCCTCGTCGACGGTGTGGGCCGGGAGCGTGACGTGCATTTCCTTGCCCAGGGTGTCGGAGAAACGCAGGTCGACGAACTCGATGTTTTCGTCGGCGATTCGCTTGATGATGTCTTTAGCGGCCATGTCGGCTTGCTACCTCTTCGAATGTGAAAGTGAAGGATCGGCGTCCTTGATGCACGTGCCGTGCCAGCCCCGCAGGCCCGCGATTACGGGCCTGCGGGATGCGCATCTGCTCAATATTTGAGCGCTTTGCGGGCGGTTTGTTCAATTCATGATCTCCCGGCTTCAGCCGCTGACCGCCGGGTTGAGCGTGTAGCTTCCCGTGATGCTGGCCTGGTCGAGAACGTGGCCCTCGATGGCCTCGACCACGTCGTGGCCGGTAAACGACTCCGGCAGGTCGAGACGCTCGGTGTTCAGGGCGTAGACGGTGAAGGCATAGTGGTGCAGCCGCTCATCGTTCCAGGGCGGGCAGGGTCCGTCGTAGCCGAAGTAATGGCCGGCCATGTCCGGATCGCCCGCGAGGAAGTTGGTGTAGTCGTTCAGGCCCTGTCGGGCCCCGGCGGGCCCCGGCGGGCTCTGCTTGCCCTTGGGCGTGACGCCTTCGCAGCATTCTCCGGTCGCCAGTTCGGTGACGTCTGTCGGGATGTCGATCATGGCCCAGTGGCAGAAATCCACGCGCGGCATGTCGGCCGGCAGGGTCTTGCCTTCCTGGTTGACGTCGTCGGCCTCGGACGGCACGTCGGGGTCCATGCACACGATCGCGAACGAGCGCGTGCCCTCAGGGGCGCCGGACCAGGCAAGGTGGGGGCTCAGGTTGTCGGATAGCGCCATGTGCGATTCGGGATCCGGCCTGGCGAAGGCAAAGCGGGGATCGATGCTTGCTCCTTCGGAAATATCGCGGGATTGAAGCTGCATTTGAACTCCTTCTCGGACTGAAGATTCCGTGTCGTTTAAGCTTACCAGCCTCACTTGAAGACTGTGCTTTCGCCTTGATGACAAAGAAGCTCCTGATTCCGTTCCTTTTCGTGCTGCCGCTGCAGGCGCTTGCCGCTCCCGGCCTCCCGGACGAGCTGGCGGTGGACGAGTCCGTCCCCACGCCGTCTGAAGTGCTCGGATTCGAGCCCGGCGAGCGCCATCCGCGCCACGACCAGATCGTGACCTACCTGCGGGAACTGGCGGAAAGCTCCGACCGCGTCGTGCTGGAAGAAATCGGCCGCAGCCACGGGGGTCGTCCGCAACTGCTGCTGACTTTCGCCAGCCCCGAGCGCCTGGCCGATATCGACGAAATCCGTGACGGCCGGCGTAAGGCCGCCCGCAGCGGCGAGGGTCCGCCCGTGGTCTGGATGGGTTACTCGGTGCACGGCAACGAAGCCTCCGGCGCGAGCGCGGCCCTGGTCATGGCCTGGTATCTCGCCGCCGGTCAGGAAGAGCGCGTCGAGCGCTGGCTCGACGAGATGATCCTGGTCATGGAACCCGCCATCAATCCCGACGGCATCGATCGCTTTGCGCACTGGGTGAACATTCACCGCGGCAACCACCCCTCGGCCGACTCCGACGACCGCGAACACGAAGAGGGCTGGCCCGACGGGCGCACCAACTACTACTGGTTCGATCTCAACCGCGACTGGCTGCCGGTCGTCCACCCGGTCTCGCAGAATCGGCTGCGCCACTACCACGCATGGCGGCCGCACGTGATCACCGACCATCACGAGATGGGACGCAACAGCACCTTCTTCTTCCAGCCGGGCATACCCGAGCGTGCCAACCCGCTCATTTCCGACGCCAACCAGGAATTGACCGGCGCGATCGCCGAATTCCATGGCCGCGCGCTGGACGCCGCCGGGCAACCCTTCTACGCGCGCGAGTCCTTCGACGACTTCTACATCGGCAAGGGC
>JAASTB010000110.1 GCA_021767625.1 Wenzhouxiangella sp. | reverse complement strand
GTTTCCCCGCGGACGGCGGCGCGCGACTGGAAACGCGCGCGGGCACTGCTGGCGGCCAGCCTGGAATGAAGATCAGCGCCTCCGACTGGGCCGCCATCTCCGACCATTTCGACCGCCTGGCCGACCTGCCCCCGCGCGTGCGGCAAGAGAAGCTGGAGGCGCTGGAGCTCGACGAGAATCATCGCCGGCAGCTTCGCCACCTGCTGGAGCAACACGACCGGGCCGACTCGCTGGGGCTGGACACCGGCGCTCCCGAACGACTGGGACTCGACCGGGCAGAAACCGGCAAGGAAGACGCACCGCCGCCGGACTGGCAGGGCCAACGGCTCGGACCCTGGCAGGTCGACGAGATCATCGGCCGGGGCGGCATGAGCGTTATCCACCGCGGGCACCGCGCCGACGGGCAGTTCGAGAAGGAAGTGGCCGTCAAGGTGCTCAAGCGCGCCAACCTGATCGGCGACGGCGAACGGCTGACGGAAGAAACGAGGATCCTCGCGCGACTCGAGCATCCGGGTATCGCGCGACTGATCGACAGCGGCACGAGCGAGAAAGGTCACGGCTACCTGGTGATGGAGCTCGTTCACGGCCGCGCGCTGGATGTCCATTGCCGGGAGCGCGAGCTGTCCGTGCCCGCCATCGTCAAACTGGTAATCGAGGCCGCCCGGGCACTCGAATACGCCCACCAGCGCCAGGTCGTCCATTGCGACGTCAAGCCGGCCAACCTGCTGGTGCGTGAGAACGGCCGGCTGTGCGTGGTCGATTTCGGCATCGCGGCGATGCTCCAGCGGCAACCCGACGCCGAACGCCACCTGTATTGCTCGCCCGCCTATACGGCCCCCGAACGATTCCGGCGGGCGCCCCCGGACACGAGCCAGGACATTTATTCCCTCGGCGCCGTGCTCGAGGAATTGATCGCCGAAGGTTCGGATCGCGACCTCGCGGCGATCTGCGCCCAGGCGACGGCGCGCCAGCCGGAGGCGCGTTACAGCTCGATGACGATGTTGAGAGCTGACCTGGAGTCCTGGCAGCAAAAGCGTCCGGTCGCAGCCCGCGGGGGCGGTAGGGCCTACGTCTTCGGGCGATGGCTGCAGCGCCATTCGGTCGCGGCGAGTCTCGGCGTGCTGCTGGTTGCCAGCTTGACGCTGGGCGTCGCCGCCGCGCTCTGGCAGGCTCGCGAGGCGAGGAGTGAGGCGGCCCGGGCCGTCGCCGCCCGCGATTTCCTGATCGGCATCTTCGAGTCGGCCGATCCCGCGCTGATGCGCGGCGAGGACCCACCGGCCTCCGAGTTGCTGCGGCGCGGCGCCGACCGCGTGCGTTCCGCCATGGCCGATCAGCCGCGCCTTCTCGCCGAGCTGCTCCACGTCATCGGGCGCACCCAGCTCGAAAGAGGCCTGATCGACGACGCGGCGCAGTCGCTCGACGAAGTGCTTTCACTCGAGGCCACCGATCGCATGAGCGATCTGCGCATTTCGGCCCTTTCCGACCGGGGCATGGTCGCTTACGAACAGGGGCTCTTCGAAGATGCCGTGCGCTTTCTCGAAAGATCCCTTGAGCTGGCGCTAGAGCAGGAAGTGAACGCCACCCGGCTGGCGCGCATCGAGGTGCGGCTGGCCGACATGCTGTTGATCGATCAGCAGCCGGATCGGTCGCTCACCATCGCCGAGCGGGTCGTGAGCCGCCTGGCGGATGCAGCGTCGGGTCCGTCGGCGTCGATCCGGGCCGACGCGCTGCGCGTCCAGGGAGCCGCCCTGCAGGAGACGGGCCGTCTGGCACAGGCCCAGGGCGTACTGGAAGCCGCGCTTGCCTTGCAGGAGCGCCTGGACGACGACGAGATCCTGCTGGCAAAGATCGAGAACGATCTCGGCATCGTCCACTGGTACCAGGAAGACTTCGATGCCGCCGCGAGCGTCTTCGAACGCTCTCTGAGACACAAAAGGGCCGTCTACGGCGACGATCACCCCCAGACGCTGAGTACCCTGGGCAACCTGGCCGGGGTCAACATGGCCCGCGGCGACCATGCCGGCGCCGAATCGGCCTGGCGGCAATCGCTCGAATCCCTCGAACGCGTACACCAGGGCCCCCATCCCGACATCGCCTACACCTGGGGCATGCTGGCCTGGTCGCACTACATGCGGGACGATTTCGCCGGCGGTCTCGAACTCGTCGAGCGGGGCCTGGCGCATCGCGACGCCCTGCCGGAAGCCGACTTGCCCATGGTCAACTGGCTGCTGCCTCTCAGGAGCCTCATCCTGCTGGAACTCGACCGAACACCAATCCTGTCCGACCTGCAGCGGCCCGGGGATGCCTGCGGCGACCTGGACGGCATCAGCAACCTGCAGCAGCGGTTCTGCCTGGCCCGGCGCCTGCTGGAAACCGATCCACCGGCCGAATGCGACTCCAAGCTGCTTCCCCTGGTAAGTCGCCAGACACGATCCGAACTGCCGCTTCGTTGGCAGCTCGTTCACCGTCTCCTGGAGGTTCGCTGCGGAAGCGGACCAGCCATCGCGCTGGAATCGCACCGCGCATCGCTTCCCGCCTGGCTTCGTCAGAGGCTTTCTCCCGCCCCCTGACCCTCTTCCTGCCTTCTCTCAGCAGCAGCCTCCCGGTGCAATGCCGACACCGGCCGAGCGAACCGTCCGCGAAGCTCCTCGCCCGTGGAATCCGAATGGCAATCACCATCGCTTGCAATCGCGTACACATTTGTGACACTTTCGTGAATGGAGGGGGAGTAGTTGCAAGTCATTGATAACTATGGGAGGCAAATCCATGAAGCAACGTCAAGCCAGGCTGAGCGTGTTCGCTGCAGCCTTCGCCGCCGCCTTGCCCGCCCTGGTCTCAGGCCAGGCAAGCGCTCAGGATGAACAGGATTCCAAGGCGCTCAACCGTGTCGAAGTCACGGGTACGAGAATCAAACGGACCGACTTCGAAGGCCCGGCGCCGGTCACCGTGATCGACAGGGAGGCAATCGAACGATCCGGCCACGCTCGCCTCGGCGACCTGTTGCAGGAACTCACCGCGTCGGGTTCGGCCATCAACACGGCATTCAACGCACCCGATCAGGGCGGCGACGGTGGCGTACGCGTTTCGCTGCGCAACCTCGGGCCCGAACGCACGCTCGTGCTGGTCAACGGACGCCGGTGGGTCAAGGCGACCACCCAGGCCGGCGTGGCCAACGCGGCCGACCTGAGCACGATTCCGGCCGCCGCCGTCGATCGGATCGAGATCCTCACCGGCGGTGCATCCTCCGTATACGGCTCCGATGCCATCGCGGGCGTTATCAACATCATCACGCGCAAGAACTACACCGGCACTTCGGCCAGCGCGCAGTACGGCCAGACCAGCGAAGGCGACGGCGAGGAAGAGGCCTACAGCTTCACCATCGGTCGCGGCGACAACCGCAGCAACCTGCTGTTGAACCTGAGCTACACCAAGCAGGAAGAAATCATGGCGGCCGACCGCAAGATTTCGCGCGTGCCGCAGTTCGGCGCCGACACCTTCGGCGGACCGATCAGCCGAGGCTCCTCGGCCACGCCGGAAGGTCGCTTCGTATTCACGAATCCCGATACCGGTGAAACCGTCGACCTGACGCGAGACCCCGGAACGGGCGCACCCAGCATCGGCGACTTCCGACCGTTCGACGGAACGGCCGACCGCTTCAATTTCGCGCCCGACAACTACCTGCAGATTCCGCTCGAGCAGACTTCGGCTTACATGCAGGCCACGCACGAGTTTTCGCCCGAGTTCCGCTTCTTCACCGAGGCCTTCTACAACCGCCGTGAATCGACCCAGCTGCAGGCCCCGGTCCCGATCTTCATGGGCTCGGGCGGGATCCTGCCTCTGGACGTGGGGGTGTCGGCGGACAACCCCTACAACCCCTTCGGCTTCGACCTCGATCCCCGGGAGAACCTGATCCTGATCGGCCGGCGTTTCGTCGAGGCCGGCACGCGCAACTACAACGGCAAGGTCGACACCTGGCGCTGGACGGGCGGATTCGACGGCAGCTTCCAGCTGGGCGGGCGTCCCTTCGACTGGGACGTTTCCTACACGTTTTCGCGCTCCGAGCGAAACGCCACCATCGAAAACCTGCTCAATCACGACCGCCTGGCCCGCGCGCTGGGTCCGATCGATCAATGCACCGGCGAATGCGTGCCCTTCAACATCTTCGGCGGGCAGCAGGGTACCGGCACGGCACCGGGCAGCGGCGGTTCGATCACGCCGGAAATGGTCGATTACGTGACTTACACGGCGCTCGAGCAAAACGAGCAGAAGATGGTCAACTGGCTGGCCAACATCAGCGGGGATCTCGTCGATCTCCCGGCCGGTCCGCTGTCGTTCGCCGCCGGCTTCGAGAAGCGCCGTGAATACGCCGCGGATACGCCCGACCCGCTGGCGCAGGCGGGCTCGGGTGCCGCAAGCGTCAGCGGTGGACAGCGCTCGCCCACTTCCGGTCGCCTCAACCTCGAAGCCTGGTACGCAGAGATCAACGTGCCCCTGCTTGCCGACGCGCCGGGTGCGGACCTGCTCGAGCTCGATGCATCGATCCGCTCTTCCGACTTCGAGCGCTTCGGCACCGAAACCACCGGACGACTCGGCCTGCGCTGGCGCCCCTACGAGGACTTGCTGCTTCGCACCAGCTATGCCGAGGGTTTCCGGGCCCCCGGCGTGCAGGAACTGTTCGGCGGCCAGGGCGTGGCCGACCCGGAGCTGAACGACCCCTGCTCCAACTTCCTCGACGGCGGTGTTCCGCAGGACGTGATCGACAACTGCATCGATCAGGGCGTGCCGGCCGACGGCAGCTACGAGCAGATCAACACGCAGATCCGCATCACGACCGGTGGCAACCCCGACCTGGAACCGGAGACATCAGATTCGTTCACGGTCGGTGGTGTCTGGAATCCCGAAGCCGTTCCCGGGCTCGGCGTGATGATCGACTACTACAGCATCGAGCTCGAGAACTCGATCACCTCCATCGGCGCCCAGAGCATACTCGACGCCTGCGCCTTCTCCCTGCGCCTGTGCAATCTGATCGAGCGATCGGCTTCCGGCGAGGTTTCGAGCCTGCTCGATACCCAGGTCAACATCGGCAGCACGGAAACGGCCGGCATCGACTGGGGCGTGGACTATACGCTCGACGAATTGCCCTGGGGCGGCACGCTACGCACGATCTGGCGCGGCACGTACACGTCCAAGTTCGAAGAAACCGTGCCGGACTTCGCCAACCCGGACGCGCCCGCGGAAACGCGGGACCTGCTCGGCACACTCTTGCCGGGTCAGCCGGACCGGAGTTTCCCGGAGTGGCGGAGCAACCTCGACCTGATCTGGAACCTGGGTGACTGGGAAGCGATCTGGAACGTCCACTACGTGCACAGCTATACAGAGCCTTGCGAAGACGGCCTGTCGCCGAGTTTCTCCGAACTGGGCCTGTGCTCCAACCCGGATCCGGAGAATCCCACCAACAAACTCGACTCGGTGATATACAACGACCTCCAGCTGTCGTACTACTTCGACGAGTTCGATTTTGGGGAAAGCAAGTTCACCATCGGGGTGGACAACGTCTTCGACGAGGATCCCCCGGTTTCGACGGCCGCTTTCGCCAACAGCTTCGACGCCAGTCAGCATCGAATTCCCGGGCAGTTCTACTACGCCCGGGTCAATGTCGAGTTCTGACCGGAACGGCACGCTCGAAGTCATCGGCCCGCGAGTCCCCGGCTCGCGGGCCTTTCTGCCGACAGGAAAGCGCCGCATGTCCAAGGACACCCCGCTCAACGTCACGCCGGCTTTCGCCGCCCCGATGATCGAAACACGTCATCCCGATCCGGGGCCACTCAACAGCGCTCTCCGGGAACTGTTCCTGAGACGCGAGGGGCCGGAAATCGAGCCGCACACGCCCACGCCTACGCTCAAGCACAAGGTGTTCGAATCGGAGTTCCGCCTGTTCACCTGGCCCGAGGACTGCGTGCAGGCGCTGAAACGATTCGTCGTCGGCAGCGTGGTTCGGGTCGTGCAGAACCTGAACGATTACAGCGACGAGCAGATCCGCCGGCTACGCGTCTCGAACCACTCCTGGTTTCACATCACACGCTCCGGCGGCTACGCCTCCGTTCACAACCACCCGATGGCCGCGTGGTCGAGCGTGTATTGCGTTTCTCCGGGCGACGACGAGGGGCTCGGCGGCCCCGACAACGGTGTGCTGCGCTTCCTGGACGCCCGTCCTTCGGCCAGCATGTACCTCGACCCCGGCAACACGCATCTTCGCCGGCCCTACGGCCACGGTTCGATCAACTATCGCCTGCAAGCCGGACAGCTGATCATCTTTCCCTCGCATCTAATGCACGAGGTCGCTCCGTATCAGGGACGAAGCGAACGCATCACCGTGGCATCCAATTTCTGGTTTCAGGCCGCCTGACGGCCGAACCGCTACCGCGGCCTGAATCGAGTCGGGTCAGAGTTCCGGCAGGATCTTCCAGAAGGCATCGATGCAGGCCGCGCCCAGGTGCTTGCAGCGGTCGGGCGACCAGCCGATCTCCGGCATCGGCATGTCGGCATTGTCCTTGAACGGCATCTCCAGCGTCATGGCCAGGCAATCGAAGGTCTCGGCCATGTAGTCGGTGTTCTTCTTCAGGTCGGAGGCACTGCCGGGGGCATCCACCTCGTAGCCGATCTTCGTCTGGAAATCCGGACTGATCCCGGCCAGCAGATTCTTGAAGGTGTCGAGCTGGTGCTGCTTGCGCTCGTTCCAGGACGGCGTGCCCTCGGCACCGGCGATGAAGTTGTAGGGCAGCGCCTCGTCGCCGTGCACGTCGAAGCACATGTCCACGCCGGTGGCGTGCATCTTCTCGCGCGTGAAGTAGACCTCCGGCGACTCGGTCTCGGAGGGCTCGGCCCACTCGCGGTTGAGATTGCGGCCCTTCGCGTTGCAGCGCAAGTGCCCGCGCACGGTGCCGTCGAGGCACATATTGGGAACCAGGTAGACGACGGCCTCTTCGAGGAGCTTGCGCGAGACCGGTTCCTCGGCGTCGAGCAGCCGCTCCAGGAATCCCTCGACCCACCATTCGGCCATGGACTCGCCGGGATGCTGGCGAGCGATCACCCAGATCTTCTTGCGGCCTTCGCCCGGCTCGCCGATGCGCAGCATGGTGTGGGCACGGCCGTCGGGCGTGCTGCAGAGAACCTCCGCACGAACGCGGGAATCGACCAGTGCCGCGGCGATCAGGTTGTCGTGCTCGAGCTGCGAGTAAGGCGCGAAATAGGCGTAGTAGACGACGTCACTGTCGGGCTTGTGCTTGATGACGAGCTGCTTGCCGTCGAATTCGGTGGGCACCCGGAACCAGTTGACGCGGTCGAAACTCGCCACTGCCTCGTAATTCTCGAAGCCGTCCACGTAGGAAACCTCGCCGGCGTTCTCGATCGTCATGCGGCAGTG
>JAASTB010000109.1 GCA_021767625.1 Wenzhouxiangella sp. | reverse complement strand
CCGAGGGCTCCCTGGCCCTGTTCATGCGCAACCCGCAGATGATGCTGGGCATGGCCCAGATGTTCTCGCCCGAGCTGGCCTCGCTGCAGCTCGAGCCCGGCGGCGAACCCCAGCCGGTGCCCACCGGTGTCATTCCCAACATGCCCGAAGGCGTTTCCGCCTGGATGGGCCTGGGTGATGCCGCGCTCGGCCTGGCCGTGGGCGAGAACCAGAAGGATCAGCTCGACGAGACGATGGATCCGGGCGAAGGCGGCAGCGCCATCCTCAGCTACGGCATCAACTTCGAAAACTACGGCGACATTCTCGGCGGCGTGCTCGAAGACATGCAGAAGAAGTTCGAGGAAATGGGCGAGGAACCCGCCATGAACAACCCGTCCGAAGCCATGAGCAAGATGGGCGAGATCTACGATTACACGCGCGCGAGCATGCACCTGACCGAGCGCGGCGTCGAGTTCCGCAGCACGGTAACGCTCAAGGACTAGCTCCGGAAAACCGACCGTCATGTGCTCGATACTCGGGCTTTTCGAGATCCCCGCAGGCCGCACCGGCCTGCGGGGTCTTGCTTTGCAGGCCTCGCGCAAACAACGCCACCGCGGTCCCGACTGGAGCGGAATCTACGTCAGCGACCGGGCGATCGTGGCCCACGAAAGACTGGCCATCGTCGATATCGAGTCCGGAGCCCAGCCCTTGCTTTCGCCCGATTCGCGCCAGGTCCTGGGCGTCAACGGCGAGATCTACAACCATCGCCAGCTCCGCGCCGAGTGCAGCGACTACGCGTTTCGGACCGGCTCGGACTGCGAGGTCATCCTCGCCCTCTATCGCCGTCACGGCGCGGATTTCCTGAACCGCCTCAACGGCATCTTCGCCTTCGTGCTCTACGACGAGGCGGCCGACCGCTATCTCATCGCCCGCGACCCCATCGGGGTGATGCCGCTCTACCACGGCCGCGACGAGGACGGCATGCTCTGGGTGGCCTCGGAGATGAAGGCGATCGAACCGTGGTGCCGGCAGGTCGAGATCTTCCCCCCCGGCCACCTGCTCGATTCCGCCGACGGCGAGATCCGCCGCTGGTACGAGCCGGCCTGGCGCGACTTCTCCCATGCCGACCGACCGGCCGACCCCGCCGCCTTGCGGAAGTCACTGGAGGATGCGGTTCACCGCCAGATGATGGGCGATGTTCCCTACGGCGTTCTGCTGTCGGGCGGCCTGGACTCCTCGCTGATCGCCGCCATCGCCAAACGTTACGCCGATCACCGCGTCGAGTCAGACGACACCGAACAAGCCTGGTGGCCGCGCCTGCACTCCTTCGCGATCGGGCTGGAGGGCTCGCCCGACCTGGCCGCCGCACGGATCGCGGCCAAGGCCATCGGCACCCAGCACCACGAGTTTCACTACAGCATCCAGGAAGGCCTCGACGCGCTCGACGACGTCATCGCCCATATCGAGACCTACGATGTCACCACGGTGCGCGCGTCGACGCCGATGTTCCTGCTGGCGCGGCGCATCAAGGCCATGGGCATCAAGATGGTGCTCTCCGGCGAGGGCGCCGACGAGATCTTCGGCGGCTACCTGTACTTCCACAAGGCGCCCGACGCCCGAGCCTTCCACGAGGAGACCGTGCGCAAGCTCGACAAGCTCCACCAGTTCGACTGCCTGCGCGCCAACAAGTCCATGGCGGCCTGGGGCGTGGAAGCGCGAGTGCCCTTCCTCGACCTGGAATTCCTGGATGCGGCCATGTCGATCGATCCGGCCGCCAAGATGGCCGGCCCCGAGAGGCCCGAGAAGGCCATCCTGCGCGAGGCCGGCGCCGGGCTGCTGCCCGACGAGATCCTGTGGCGCCAGAAGGAACAGTTTTCCGACGGCGTGGGCTACGGCTGGATCGATGCCCTCAAGGCCTTCGCCGACAGGCAGGTCAGCGACCGCGAACTGGCCGAAGCGGCACGCCGCTTCCCGCTCAATCCGCCGGCCACCAAGGAAGCCTGCCTCTACCGGCGCCTGTTCGAACGCCACTTTCCCTCACCCGCGGCGGCCGCCACGGTGCCCGGCGGACCTTCCGTGGCCTGCTCGACGCCCGAAGCGCTGGCCTGGGACGCCACCCTCGAGAAGATGGCCGATCCCTCCGGCCGCGCCATGCGCGGGATTCACAACGAGAGCTATTGAACGACTCGTGCCGGCCGGATCAGCCGGCGCGGTCGTGCAGGATGTCGCGCACCAGCGGCACCGACAGCGTTCGCCTTTCGGTCAGCGCGCGATGGGCCGCCGCAACCACCAGCTCAGCCATCCGCCCGGCGTTGCGCGGTGCACGACTGAGTATGTAGTCGACCACGCCGCGCCCCAGCAGTACTTCGTGCTCCGCCGCCAGGCTGCGCACGAGTTCGGCCAGTTCCGCTTCCTCGAGCGGCTTGAGCGTCAGGCGCGTTGCCTGGCCCAGCCGGGAACGCAGGTCGGGCAATTCGAAGCCGTCGCGTCCCGCCCCGCTCATCACCACGCCGGTGCGTTCGGCGCGCCATCGATTGAGAGCATTGAACAGGGCCAGCTCGCCGGCCTCGTCGCCGGCCAGCCGGTCGACGTCGTCGATCACCACCCAGTCGCCGTCGGCGTGCTCGAGCAGCATCCGTTGCTCGGGCTTGCCCAGGGCAATGTAGTGCGCCCGCTCGCCGCGACGGCAGCGGTCGGCGAAGAGGGCGGCCAGCAGGTGCGTCCGCCCGGATCCCGGCGGCCCGGCCAGGAAGGTCCAGCCGCCCGGCTCGAGGCCCTGCGACAAGGTGGCCACGACCGCCTGGTTGGGCCCGACGATGAAGTTGTCGAAGCGCGGTCGTCTCGGCGGCTTGAGCGCCAGGGGAAGCTGGGCACGGCTCACGGCAACGGCCTCAGGAATCGGAGTCCCGATCGTCTTCGCGCCGCGAGCGGGTCACCCGAACCGCCCGGCCCGACCAGATCCACACGTACTGCACGAGCGTCAGGAAGGCCATGACGGCGACCAGCCAGACCAGCCCGATCTGGGCCTCCGGCGGCAGTGGCAGGCCGGCCAGGCGAACCAACACGAACCACATCAGGAAAACCTGGCAGAAGGTGTTGAAGCGCGACAGCTGGGTCGGCTCGGCGTCGAAACGCTCGAAACGGGTGTAGTAGACGTAGCCGCCGACGACGATGACCAGGTCGCGCAGGATGACCAGGCCGATCAGCCACCAGGGAAGCTCGCCCAGCCAGCCCAGGGTGAGATAGCCCGCCATCATGAGCAGCTTGTCGGCCAGGGGATCGAAGATGCCGCCCCAGCGCGACTGCCAGGAAAAGCGGCGCGCGAGCCAGCCGTCGAGCAGGTCGGAAAGGCCGGCGAAGACCGCCAGGGCCAGCGCCCACTGGTATTCGCCGACCAACAGCAGCCAGACCATGGGCGGCACGACCACCATGCGGCCGATCGTCAGCAGGTTGGGGATGAAGCTGAGGTTCAACGCGCAAACCGGAAGCGAAGGTGTCGGTCCGGGCCGCGGCGCTCCAGCTCGAGCAGGCCGCCCAGGCCGAGATAGGTTTCGATGTCCTGTCCGCCGGCGACAACCTCGAAGGTGACCTGCCGTCCCTCGGCGGCGACGACGCGGACGTCGTCGACCACGCTGAGATTGTCCAGATAACCCAGCACCTCGGCATACTGCACCTCGTCGACGATGCCGTCGACGGTGACCAGCCAGGCGGACGGATCGCCGCCGACATCGGCGACCGCGTAGCGCGCCGCCAGGGCCGAGGCCAGGCGCTCGATGCCGCTGCGGATCAGGCCCTCGGGGTCCTCGCCGCTGTGGTTGAGGCCGGAATCCTGCCCCTCGACCCGCCAGCGCCAGCGGCCCGTCCACCACGGCGATTCGGGGTCGCTCTCCTGCAAGCGAAGATCCAGCATGGCGACCACGCCCGCGCCGTAGCGCCGCGCACTCGCCTCGGCCGAACCGAGAAATCCACCGCGAACGTCCTGCAGGGAAATCTCGCCGAGGTCCATGGCGTCGCGCAGGGGCCGGACGATGTCCAGGCCGACTCGTCGCGCTTCGTCGCGAATGACGTACTCCAGGCGCGGATCTTCGACGAACCGCGTGCCGGTGTCGTCCTCGATGACCGCCCACAACAGCACGGCCGGTCGTTCCCGTCCCCAGCGCGGCAGGTCGTTGCGCTCGAGCAGCTCATTGATCGAGGGTTCGTCGAAGTCGACCTGCAGGCGAAGCGACTCGTCCGGTTCACCTTCGGGATCGATCAAGTTGCGTCGCACGAGCTGCTGCGAGAGCACGAGGTCGTCCAGGTCGGCGGTGCCGAGCCCCAGCTCCGCGACCAGCGAGGTGCCGAAACGGCCGGTCAGGCGCGCCAGCACCAGGTCGAGAGCATCGAGTTGCTCGGCCGCGCTGGTTCGCGCGTCGGCTTCGACCGGCACTTCACCGGTGTACAGGGAGGCCGTCGCCGCCGGGGCGGCGAACAGCAGAAAGCAGGCGAAAAGTGGCAGGAGTCGAGGCATCACGCCGCAAAGATAGCACAGCGATTTGCTCGGGGTTGACCGGTAACCGGCCGAACTCAGCCGCGCTGTGCGGCAAAGGCCTCGCGGGCCTCGGCGAACTGCCGCTGGGCCTTCTCGAGATAGGCCATCACCTCGTCGACATAGCCGTCGGCCGAAGCCGTCCACACGCGATTGATGTAGCGCTCGCCGGCGGCAAAGGCGCTCATGATGTCGGCATAGGCCTGCAGGCCGAAAGCGTGCTGCATCGACTCGCGCGAGGCGGCGAAAGCGGTCAGATCGCTACGGAAATGCCGGTCGATCTCGAAGCGGAATTCGTGCGGCGGGATGTCCTTGCGGCGTCCGACCAGCTCGTCGAGATTGCGGCAGATGTTGTCCAGCGAGGTCTGCAGGGTATCGATGTTGCCGGCCACGTGATGCTCGTCAGCGGCACCGGCATACTTTTCCTTGCGGAAGAGCACGATGCCGGCAAAGCCGAGAAACAGCGAAATGCCGTAGGGCAGCCAGTCGACGGTTTCGACCGACAGCACGGCGAAGACGGCGCCGAGAATGAATCCGGCCGTGATCAGAAAGATTGCGAATGCCTTCATCAGCCCATCCCCTGGTAGATCTTGGCCATGGCGAATCCGACGCCGACCAGGGCTTCGCCCACGATCAGGCCGGCGGCGACCGGAATGCCGACGTCGTCGGCGAATCGATGGCCCAGCCGCCAATCGGTGATGACGCGGGCCAGCGTGCCCAGCGAATAGGTCAGCACGATGGCGAACGGCAGGTAGAAGCCCAACCCGGCGGTGATGCCCAGTCCCGGCGAGGCGACGCTGAGCAGAGCGCCCAGGCCGGCGCCGGCGAGATACTTGTCGATCGGCACGTCGCCGCCGAGGATGCCCGAGACCATGCTGGCCAGGGCCTGGCCCTGCGGCGCCGGCAGCTTGTCGCTGCCCAGGCCGTAGGCTTCGTGCAGGATGAAGATCAGCGACACGATCAGGATCGGGCCCAGCCAGGCCCCGAGGAACTGACCCATCTGCTGCACCCGCGGCGTGGCGCCGATCAGGTAGCCGGTCTTGAGATCGAGCATCAGGTCGGTGGCCTGGCTCATGGCCACGCACACCGCCGCGCCCACCATGATGGCGGCAATGATCGCGGCCGAGTCATCCATGCCGCGCGCCAGGAAGATCATGATGGTCACGGCGATCAGGGTCATGCCCGACAGCGGCGACCAGTTGGTGCGCCCGATGGCTTCCGAGAGAATGACGCCTGCGATCCAGATCCACAGCGTGCCGACCACGCCCATGGTGATACCGCGAACCCAGCCGGTCTGCTCGGTCGAGGTAACCGCCATGAACACGAGCAGCAGCGCGGCGCCGCCGATGGCGAAGTACAGCAGCTTGATCGGCATTTCGTCGCGGGCCAGGGCGGCCTCGCTCTTGGCGGCGTTCTGCATGCTCTTGACCGCCGTGACGATCAGCGGCAGGGCCAGCAGCACGCCGGCGACCGCGCCGCCGATGAGCATGCCGATGCCCACCGGCCGGTAGAGCAATCCCTGCAGATTGCCCGGGTCGCTGAGCGCCTGCCCGGTTTCGGGATTGAGCGGCATCAGGCCGCTGATGCTCAGAAACGGAGAAAGAATCCAGTAGCAGAGGAAACCGCCGATGATGAAGGCCACCCCGCCGCGCCCGGCGATGAAGCCCACGCCGACGGTCAGCAGCGACAGGTACCAGACACCGTTCATGTACTCGGGCATGCCGATGCGGCTGCCCAGGTCGTAGTAACTGGTGCCGCTGAGCTGCACGATCACGTGCACGCCCGCGGCAAAGACCGCCGCGCCGATAAGGTACATGGCCTTCTTCATGCCAGCGCCCGGCGACTTGAGGATGGTGGCCACGGCCACGCCGCCCGGATAGGTGAGGCGCTCGTAGTCGATCATCTGCTTCCTGAGCGGAATGATGAAAGCGATGCCCAGGAAGGCGCCGGCGATGCAGCCGAAAGTCAGCAGCAGCGGGTCGAAGTTCGTCTCGCCCAGGATGAAGAAGGCCGGCACCGAAAACATCAGCCCCGAAGCCGCCCCGTTGACCGCGCTGGCGACGGTCTGGACGATATTGTTCTCGATGATGGAGTTGCGCCGCAGCAGGCCGCGCAGGATGGCGAAGCCGAGAATGGCGGCGAGCTCCGAACCCTCGATCGAGAAGCCGAGGATCAGCGCGGCGTAACCGATGGAAACGGCGATGATCGCGCCCAGGAAGTAGCCGACCAGGACGGCCGTGACGGTCAGTTCCGGATAGGGCCCGTGGCGTACGACGGGTTCAGCTTTCGAATTCAATGGCGTCTTCTCCGCTTGCTGGATGCGGCCGCCGGGCTACGAGTCCCCGCCCCGTCGGCGCCGGGCAAGCCTAGCGCATCTGACGCCGCGGCTCAACGACGGTGTCAGTTGCGGGCATGATCCGTCATAATACGCCCCTTCATTTACCCAACCCCGGCGACACGCGATGAGCGAGCGCAAATCCCCTTCCCTGAGCTACCGCGATGCGGGTGTCGACATCGACGCCGGCAACGCCCTGGTCGACCGCATCAAGCCGCTGGTGGCGGCAACGAACCGTCCGGAAGTGCTCGGCGGCCTCGGCGGCTTCGGCGGCCTGTTTCATCTCGGCGAGAAGTACCGCAACCCGGTGCTGGTGTCGGGCACCGACGGGGTGGGCACCAAGCTGCTGCTGGCCCGCCAGCTCGGTCAGCACGACACGATCGGCATCGACCTGGTCGCGATGTGCGTCAACGACATCCTGGTCTGCGGGGCCGAGCCGCTTTTCTTCCTCGACTACTTTGCCTGCGGCAAGCTCGACGTGGACTCTGCATCCGACGTGGTGTCCGGAATTGCAGAGGGCTGCAAGCAGGCCGGCTGTGCGCTGATCGGGGGCGAAACCGCCGAAATGCCCGGCATGTACGGTGAGGG